>CAZZGS010000675.1:0-3163 GCA_964653845.1 uncultured Bryobacter sp. | reverse complement strand
CCGGCCACCTCTGGGATCTTGCCCAGCGCAAAGGACTCACCTACCGCAGCTACGGCGAATACGCGAGCCGCGGCAGCGATGGCACCACCATGGAAGCCTCACCCGGCGTCGGCGGCCTACTCGGTCATGTCTCGCCAAAGTTCAAGCTCCCCGGCATGCGTGACACCGACAACGTCAAAGTCTTTTTTGAAGAATTCGCCGCATACGAGAAGGCCTTCGACTCAACCAACCCGAATGACCGTCTACCTAACTTCACCGTCATGAGTCTCGGTGAAAATCACACGCAAGGCACACGCCCAGGTTCCTACACCCCCGTCGCCGCTGTCGCCAACAACGACTGGGCCATCGGCCAGCTCGTCGAGCGTGTCTCGAAGTCGAAGTACTGGCCCGAGACGGCGATATTCATCATCGAAGACGATGCCCAGGACGGAGCCGATCACATTGATGCCCGCCGAACCGTAGGCTTGGTTGTCAGCCCTTACACCAAACGCAATCACCTCGACTCGACGCTGTACACCACAAGCTCTTTCCTGCGCACGATGGAGCTGCTGCTCGGCCTGCCGCCCATGACCCAGTACGACGCAGCCGCCACGCCGATGTACAACAGCTTCAGCAACACTCCCGACCTCACACCCTACGAGATGTTGCCCCCGCAAGTCGACGTCAACGTCAAGAACACGATGACCGCCTGGGGTGCTCGCGAATCCATGCTCATGGACTTCACCGAGTACGACCGTGCACCGATGTTCGCCCTAAACGAAATCATCTGGAAGAGCGTGAAGGGGGCAGAGAGCGAAATGCCTCTGCCCGTCCGCCGCTTCCACTTCCGCCCTTAAGTGTTAAGGCCACTGGTGCTTCGGATACCGGCGGCTCAGGCCTGGCCGGATCTCCGGGTACAGCTTTGCCCAGAACGAAGCCAAATCCTGTGTCATCTGCACTGGCCTCCGGTTGGGGGCCAGCAGGTGCACAAGTACAGCAACCTTCCCGTCAGCAACCTTCGGGGTCTCCTTGATGCCCCAGAAGTCCTGTAGGCGACTCTCGATCCAGGGCGTCTGCCCAGGAACGTAGTTCACCTTTACGCTCATCTTGCCGCGAAGAGGTATCGTCTTCGGCGCGATACGATCCAGCAGATAGTGATCCATCTTCGGAGCCCACTCGCCTTTTTTGATCGCCTCGCGAACCTGATCGAAACCACTGCGACCCGCGCAGAGTTCAGCCAACTGATCGAGCAGCCGTGGCTCATCAAAGCCAACGTCCACAGCCTGATCCTGAGCAAAACGAACCCGGGCCAGCAACGCTTCAGTCTCTTCGACATCGAGAAAACGACGCCACCCTGCCTCGCGCAACTTCTCGCCCAGGAGTCTCGCCGCTTCAGCCGTTACCGGCCGCGGGTTCACGCTCGATTCAATCGTCAGGCCATGAAATACGAGAGCGCTCTCCTGCTCGAAGCGTTCCTTGTCGCGCGACCACTGATAGCGATCAATCGCCTCGACAGGGAAGTCGAGCAGCCAGTCTGGCTCAATCGGGCACGCGGCGCGGATCATCACCATCCCTCGCTCGCTCATCTCGTCCAGGTCCACACAGACGAGCCACTCGCTCGGCTTCGGCAGCGGGCTGCCCAGCTTCGCGCTAATCCCGCCAGCCACAGTGTACTCTTCACCCTTGCGACGCTTGGCCACCCGGTCCGGATAAGCCGCAAGGATCGATTCGGCAAGACCCTTCTCCCAGTCCTTGGCTTCTCTGCCTCCACGCACCTGCCGCTCGAGTTGCCTCGCGATCTTCTCGGCATAAGGATTCAGACCCCGCTCGGCCACATGGATCAGATCGGGATTCTGCGGACGATCCCCACTCGACAGAAGTGCTGCCACTCGCGCCGCACGGCTCACCACGCCTCGCTTGGAGCTCTCCATCATCATCCGCGCCAGTCGCGGATGCACCGGCATCCCGGCCATCTCGCGAGCTACATCTCCCGTCGCTCCCAACTCATCGAGCAACCTCTCAGCCCGAGCCAGATCCTCAGGTGGTGGTGGAGTCATCCAGGGCAACCGGTTCACTTCGTTGATTCCCATCGCCCGCAGTTGCAACACCAGCCCGCTCAGCTCACGGCTCACAATCTCGGGCACCCCACGCTCAGCGCGACTCAGGAAGTCCTGCTCTGTGTAAAGCCGAATACAAGTACCAGGCCCGGTCCTCGCCGCGCGGCCAGCTCTCTGTATAGCCGAAGCCCGCGATACCTTGCCCAGACTCAACTGAGGCAAGCCAGTCGTCTTGGAGTCACTGGCCACTCGCGCCAGCCCGCAATCGATCACCGTCGTCACTCCATCAATCGTGATCGAGCTTTCGGCAATGTTGGTGGCAAAGATCGCCTTCCGCTGCGAGCTCTTCTCCACCGCCCTGTCTTGCTCTTCAGTGCTGAGTTCCCCATAAAGAGGCAGCAACAAAAGATCCGATCGACGACAAGCCTCCATCGCCCGGCGGATCTCGGCCGCCCCTGGCAGAAAGATCAACACATCGCCCTTGGCCTTCTCAAGAGCTGCCGCCACGCGATCTTCAAGCTTCTGCGCACTCTCAGGGGTGTATCGAAGCTCCAGAGGGTACAGGCGCCCTTCGCTGCGCAAGATTGGGCATCCACCGAGGTGAGCTGCGATCGGTGCGGCATCGAGAGTCGCCGACATCACTACAATTCGCAAATCTTTGCGGCGCGTCCGCTGCAACTCAAGCAGCAAGGCGAGGGCAAGATCACCTTCAAGATGCCGCTCGTGAAACTCATCGAGAACCACCGTGCTCACTCCGCGCAGCTGCGGGTCGCTGGCAAGGCGGCGATTCAGCACTCCTTCAGTCATGTAGCGGAGCCGTGTCTTCGGCCCAGAGAAGTCTTCAAAGCGAACCTGGTAGCCCACGCTTTCGCCAACTCGCTCGCCGCGTTCAATAGCCACGCGACGAGCTGCCAGCCGCGCTGCGAGGCGTCTCGGCTCAAGCACAATCACATCGCCATCAATGCGATCCATGAGGTATGCGGGCACGCGAGTAGTCTTGCCGGCACCGGGTGCGGCTTCAATTACGGTGTTCCCTTCGAGGGGGAGGTTTGGGAGTATGTCGTCAATCGGTAAAATCAAAGTTATGCTTTCCACTCTAAATCCACCCAAGCGACTTCTCTATGGGC
>CAZZGS010000674.1:0-3168 GCA_964653845.1 uncultured Bryobacter sp. | reverse complement strand
GATGTGATCCTCACCTAACATCTCGGCCCGTCCAATTGCCGCCACCAGAATATCCGCACGCCTGCATTCCTCAGCAAGATTGGACGTTCGACTATGGCAAATTGTCACGGTCGCGTTTGCCGCAAGCAGCAGAATGGCCATCGGTTTACCGACAATGTCGCTGCGTCCCACAATCACGGCCTTTCTGCCAGCAATTGGAATCTCGTACCTCCGTAGCAGCTCCATCACGCCCGAGGGTGTGCAAGGGCGCAAGCCGGGCGATCCAGCCAACAACTTGCCGGAATTGACCGGGTGAAATCCATCGACGTCCTTTTCAGGAGCGACAGAATCCAGCACCATCCCGGCATCCACTTGTGGAGGCAGCGGCAGTTGCACGAGAATCCCGTGCACTTTGGAGTCCTTATTCAAAGCATCGATAATCGCGAGCAATTCTTCAGTACTGACGCTTGCCGGGGGTGTGAGCTTCTGGCTCAGGATGCCTACTTTTTCACAGGCAGCGATCTTGTTGCGAACATAGACTTCGCTCGCCGGATTATTGCCAATCAGAATCACTGTCAGTTGCGGGCGGCAACCGCTCGCAACGAGCGCGTTAACACGTGGGCCCAACTCAGTCAAAATCTGGTCTCGTATCAGTTTGCCGTCGAGGATGATTGCCAAGAACCGGCTCCTTTCAATTGCCTTCTATAAAACACTGCACCCACACCAATGAGCAAGCAGGCAGCGATTGCGATCCTGGGCTCAAGCGTCAACCCAAAGATCGTCATCCAGGTTCCCACAACAATAAATAACACTGGTTGCAGCGGCCACAGCCACGATACCGGCCCAAGGCGCTTCCAACCCGGACGCTTCCGAAATTGAAACAGTGAGGCTACACTCAGCACCGAAAAGAAATTCAGCGTAAATCCAATGAAGAAGAAGAGCGAGGGCAGCGAAGTAAGCGTCATTACCATCGCAACGGTAGCCTGCATCAGGATTGCTGGAGCGGGCGTTCTCCACTGCGGATCTACTTTGGCTGCCGTACGAAAGAACGCGCCATTCTTGGCCATCGCATACGCTACACGCGGGCCGACCGTCATCAAGGCGTTGATCATTGCAAGTAGGGCGATCGCAATCAAGGCACTAAAGAGCCCGCCCACTTGCGATCCGAACAGGCGCGCTGCGGCCAGAGAGCCAATCGTTACCACACCCTTCATCGCACCAAGTGGGGCCGCATAAACAAAGACCAGGTTGAGCAGCAGAAACAATACCGTTACCAGTCCAGTACCAATAGCCAATGCCAACGGCAGATTCTTCACCGGGTCACGCAATTCCTCGGCTACATAAGTAGCGGCATTCCAGCCGGAGTAGCTAACGTAGACGTAAAAGAGGCTGATCGCAAATTGTGAACTCAGCGGCACGGTCGACTCTCGAATCGCCGGCAGCGAGAAATTCCCCCAACTCCCTGACCCTACGGCAAGCCCAAGTAAGACAAAGGTGCCAATGACGCCCAACTTTAGACCAGTCAAAACTGTTTGAAGCGCTACCGCCCTCTGAACGCCGAAGAGGTTCGCAATTGTCACTACGCCCAACGCAGAGCACGCCAAAATCTGCGCCCCGCCAATCTGCAGGCTGAACATGCCTGACCCGATTTGCAAGAACACATTCGATTGCTGAAAGACAGGAAAGAAGTAGCCACAATAATCGGCAAAGGCCAGCGCAGTGGCTGCGGCCGGTGCGGCGAAGCCAGCAACGAAGCTGGTCCAACCAGTCATGAATCCCCAAACCGGCCCATAAGCCTGGGTCAGAAACACATACTCACCGCCAGAAGAAGGAAAGTTGACGCCAAGCTCTGAATAGCAGAGCGCACCAATCAAGGCAATGAGCCCACCGAGAATCCAAATCGCAAAATACAGTTTGGGATCGCCGAGATCACGGGCAAGATAGCCGGGCGTTGTAAAGATTCCAGTACCCACCATGTTCGACACCACCAGCGCGACAGCGGCACTGAGGCTGATTTGGCGAAGGAGTGTCGGAGTCGTAGCGGTCAAGATACTAGGATAGCGAGATCAAAAAATAAGGCCGCCTGGACAATACGCCAAGCAGCCTTTCTGCTTCTGACCTGGGGGATCAGATAAACCATAGATCGTATGCTTTTATTGGGGCAAACGTCAAGTGCCAGTCTTGTCCAATACAAAATGAGCCTGAAGGTTTGAGCTGTGTCGGCTCAGCGTGAAGATGAGGATGTGAAATTGGTCTAAGAGAGAAGATTCCTCCCTGCGTGCGGGGATTTTCAAGGCAGAAGGGTCTATCGATCCGATCCTCCCTAAAAGCCGGACATAGACTAGTGCGGGAGCCCCTTGACGGGTGCAGGCATACCAGTGGGCATCGGCATCGCTGGATTTCCAGATGCCGATGCGCCGCATTAACGGGCATTGAAGGATGGAAGTACAGCTGGGCACCAGTTCGTAATGTCGATCCGGTTCCCTCCCGTTTCGGTTGATCCAATACACCCTAGAACATTCCTTCAGGCTCATCGTTCATTTGGAAAAGGCTAGCCGTGACACTCTCGCTTTGCGTGACTGGGCCAAGTTTTTGATTTTAATCATCTGCCAGGAGGTAGGACCGATTGAATAAAACGTTGCAGGTCTTCCTGCGAAACCGGGTTTTGTTGCTCAATTGGGTTTGTTCTGTTATCCATGATGGCGCGGGCTTCCGGCAGGAGGGCCATGAGGCGGATGGCCAGGATGCCGGGGCTGGTTTTGGTGAGGTCTGATTTGCGGACTTGGAACATGGGGAAGGTGGCCGGGATGTCCATCTTTTTGTCGAGGAGGTAGAACTCGGTGTGGATGTCCATGGCGAGGATTCGGTCGGTCTGGATTTTCTTGAGTTCGGTGAGGGCTTTGTCGGCGCGGCGCTCCTGAGCGGCACCGAGTTTGAGGATGCGCTCCATTTGGGTGAAGAGTTTTTCGCTATTGGGTTCGTTTATCCAACGGTCCTGGGCGTCGATTTCCATTTGCCTTGCGCGATCGGCCTGGTAGAGGGCGAAGACGTAGCGCTCGAAGGTTTGTAGCTCGAGTTCGCCTTCGGGGAGGCATTGCTTGAGGAGTTTTGCTTTGAGGGCGTCGTATTGGCTTCGTTCGTACGGGTTGTTTTCGAAGATGGTGGTGGGGTTGGCCTGGAGGCCGTGAC
>CAZZGS010000673.1:0-3176 GCA_964653845.1 uncultured Bryobacter sp. | reverse complement strand
GTCTTCAGCCTTGTCCAGGACAAGCTTGTACTGCTTTGTGTCATTGAGAACGTTCTGTGTAAACTGAGTCGTCTTCGTCGCAATCAACTCATCAATCTCGGCCAGGCGCTTCTTGGCATCGGGTGCCAGCTTGGCTCCGGAGAGAACAAAGCGGCGGTGGTAGCGTTCCACCAGCCGCAGTTGTTCTGGATTCAGGTTCAACGTCTTGCGCTGTTCAAACACTTTGTCGAGTCTCGAGAAAAGCTTCGCGTTCAACAGCACTGCGCTCGAATGGGCTGCCAGCTTGGGCGACAGCTCACGCTCGGCTGCCTGCAGGGCATCCGATGTGTTGGACGACGTGAGGTTCTGAAACACACCATTCACTCGCTTGAGCAACTCACCATGCTTCTCCAGCGCCTCAACAACATTGGAAAACGTGGGTGCAGCCGGATTAATGGCAATCGCATCGATTTCAGCAAGCGCCTTCTTCATCGCCTCTGCGTAGGCGGGTACGAAATGTTCTGATTTTATGCGGTCAAAGGGCGGCAGCCCAAAGGGCGTCTTCCAGGTTTCAAGCAGTGGGTTCATAGTTTTTGCGCTCCTCGATGGTGCGGCCGCCAGCGTAGTAGCAGAGGCGGCTAGAAAGACCCGTCGGTTAACAGTCATATTTTCATGATGACAGTTTTCGTAGAAAAATTTCGGCCAGCCGTTGCAAAGTGAATCTGTAATTCTTAAGATGAATAGTTCAAAGTGATCTACGCTCGAAAACAGGTGATGTGAACATGGACGAAATAGTGAAACCAACTCAGGCCGGCCCGGTAATCGAGATCTCTCATCAAAAATTCCCCATCGTTGGTATCGGTGCTTCCGCAGGCGGTCTTGCCGCTTTTGAATCGTTCTTCTCCAAAATGCCAGCCGATTCCAGCCCGGGGATGGCCTTTATCCTGGTACAGCATTTGGCCCGCGACCACAAGAGTATTCTTGCCGAACTCATCCGCCGCTATACCAGCATGCAAGTCTTTGATGTTGTCGATGAGCTGACAGTTGAGGCCAATTGCGCCTATATCATCCCTCCCAATCGAGACATGTCCCTGTCCGGAGGAAAGCTGCACCTCTTTGAACCTACCAGCGCTCGCGGCGTCCGGCTTCCGATCGATTTTTTCTTCCGCTCTCTCGCACAAGATCAGCATGAAAACGCGATCTGCGTCATCCTCTCGGGCACCGGCAGCGACGGGTCCCTGGGCGTGCGTGCTGTCAAAGGTGAGGGTGGTATGGTGATGGTGCAAACACCGGAATCCGCAGAGTATGACGGCATGTGCACAAGCGCCATTCAAACCGGAATTGTTGATTTTGTCTTGCCTCCCGATCAGATGCCAGCCCAATTGTTGGCCTATGCCAATCGGGCTTCCGCTCCCTCTCTCCTCTCATCGCTTACCAACGAATCCGCCCCCGTCGAGGGGCTCGATAAGATTTTCCAACTGCTGCGCGCTCAAACCGGCCACGATTTTTCTCAGTACAAGCGCAACACCGTCATCCGCCGCGTAGAACGGCGCATGGCCGTTCACCAGGTCCAACGCCTCGCCGAATACGTTCGTTATCTACAACTCACCAAGGCCGAAGTACAGGCTCTCTTTCGCGATCTTATGATCGGCGTCACCAGCTTCTTCCGGGACGCAGAAATTTTCGACGAGATTCAGACCAAAGTCATCCCACAATTGTTGAAAGACAAGACCGAGGCCTCCGATATTCGTGTTTGGATTCCGGGCTGCTCCACCGGTGAAGAAGCTTATTCCATTGCCATGCTACTTCGCGAGCAAATGGACGAACTCAAGCTGGGCTCAAAAGTACACATCTTCGCTACCGACATTGATCGTGAATCCATTGAGCACGCCAGGGCTGCCGTCTACCCCGCAAGCATCATTGCCGATATTTCGCCTGAACGGCTCGCCCACTTTTTCGATCCCGATAGTCCGGATGGCAGCGCCTTTCGCATCCGCAAAGCGATCCGCGATCTGCTCATCTTTTCAGAACACAGCATTATTAAAGACCCTCCTTTCTCTAAGCTGGATCTGATCAGTTGTCGCAATCTGCTGATTTATCTGAGCTCCGATTTACAAAAGCGCCTCATGCCGATGTTTCACTATGCGCTCAAACCCGGTGGCCTACTAGTGCTTGGCTCTTCTGAAAGCATCGGAGACTTTTCTCACCTATTCTCCACGGTGGACCGCACGGCAAAGATCTTTGAGCGTAAACCCGACGACCCAACCTCTCGCCAGCCTGTTTTTCAAAGGATCTTTTCTCCGTCAAAATCACCGCAATCTGGAGCGCCAATGAATACCGGCTTGACTAATGAAACCAGGCTTCCCTTGCAGCAGATTGCCGCCCGCACAGTGCTCGATCATTTTGCTCCCGTTGGTGCGCTGGTCAACGAGCGTGGAGACATCCTCTACTTGCTCGGCCGCACAGGGCGCTACCTCGAACCAACTCCCGGCGATGCCAGTCTCAATATCTTCAAGATGGCGCGAGCAGGCCTGCGTGCAGACCTCACCCTTGCACTTCATCGCTCGGTGTCCATGCAGATTGTCTCCCGCCAATCCGGCCTTGTCGTTCAGAGTGAAGGCTCTACCAGCCTGGTCAATCTGACCGTGATCCCCGTTCCAGCCGCCACCGAAAACCCGATGCCGCGTGGTCTCTTCCTCGTGATTCTTGAAGAGGTAGTCGATTTGAGGCCCAAGCTAATATCAGAGCCTGCGGTCGACCATGTCGATGCTGAACCCGTATCCGGCCCCAACCTCGATGACTATGTGCTTAGGCTCAAGCAGGAACTCAGAGACAAGGAAGAATACCTCCAGACAACCGTCGAAGAACTCGAAACGGCCAATGAAGAACTGCGCTCCGCCCACGAAGAAATGCAGTCGGTCAATGAAGAGATGCAGTCCACCAATGAAGAGCTTGAGACTTCAAAAGAAGAACTGCAATCGGTCAATGAAGAACTTGCCACCGTCAATAGCGAACTTCAGGCCAAGGTGGCAGACCTGTCCCGCTCAAACAACGACATGAAGAATCTCCTCAGCGGCACCGGCATTGGCACCGTATTCGTTGACCTCCGGCTGCGCATCCTGCGCTTCAATCCTTCCGTTTCACAGCTCATCAATCTGATCGAATCCGACATCGGCCGGCCCATCGACCAGCTTCGC
>CAZZGS010000672.1:0-3178 GCA_964653845.1 uncultured Bryobacter sp. | reverse complement strand
TGTTTTCGAAGATGGTGGTGGGGTTGGCCGTGAGGCCGTGACGGGTGCTGTTGGCAGCGGAGCTGGCGCGGCCTTCTGGAGATTTTGGGCCGGTAGAATGCTTTGCATTTTGCCTGTTGGCATCGATTTGAGCTTGCGTTGACATAGATATCCTCATTCGTGATTTGAAATTGAAAGAGGGGCGCAAGAGCACCCCTACGATTGAGAAGATATCAGTCGAGTTGGCCAATCCGAACCATGGTTTTTGGATCTTATTGATTCTGTTTGGAATTTAGACGTATTTTTTCTGTGAGCGCAATTTCGGCCGTGGCCGATAAAAGCAGAGTGACGCGTCAGGCTGATCATTTTGCTGATCACTTTGCCAAAGAGACAGAGCGATCGTCGTGGCATCTTTCGCGCGCTTCCGAGGCAGTAGACTATGGATATGCGCAACGAATTCACAGCAGTCGTAGAGCAGGACGGCCCGTGGCATATCGCCTACTGTGCCGAGGTGCCTGGAGCAAACGGGCAGGGTGAGACTCGCGAAGCATGCCTTGAAGACCTGCGCCAGGCGATTACCCTCATTCTTGAACACAGGCGGGAAGAGTCTTTGCGATCGCTTCCACCCGAAGCCAGGCAAGAACTCGTTGTAGTGGGATGAAGCGCGACACCTTGCTTCGCCACCTTCGGCGGCACGGCTGCGTGATACGGCGAGAAGGTAGCGCGCACTCACTTTGGGAGAATCCGCAAACCGGGCATGCAGAGGCGATTCCTCGCCATGTCGAGATCGCGAATCTTCTGGCAAAACGAATCTGCCGACGACTTTCAATTCCCGATGCACCGGGCTAATCCTCGGCTATGATCGCCGTATTGCGGGTTGTATCGAATCCATGTTCGCTTTGGATGGGGGTTTCTATGGCAAATTTTAAATCCGAAAAATCCAGAGCCTGATCCAGATGTCCTCGTCTATCCGTAAGAGATTAATTCAAAGTGCGTTGAGGAGAGATTCAACTAGAGCTTGTACGCCGCTGCTGCATCTGTTTTGGCTTTCGAGAGAACAGAAGATGCCAAATTGCTGAGCAAAGTTGAGAAATGCGCTGTGACGGATCCTATCTGACTCCTTTGCCAATATTGGTATGAGATGGCGCTTGTGCCAGCTTGAAGTTGACCCGTCCCTTTGCGTTTTTCGGAAAATCTGGGCGGCTTCCGAGGGCGGAATGTGAACCTAAGATGGGAATGTGATTCAGGCTTAAGTTGTTTACTGTTAAGTAGTTGGCCGCTTAACAGCATAGCTGAGATGAAAAGACTCATTTTGTCCGGTTGACGGCTATCATGGGGAAGACCGTCAAACAAGCCAATAAAAAGCATAGTGACGCGTCAGGCTGGTCACTTTGCTGGTCACTTTGCGACCACTTTGCCTGGCAATGGACGCAAGTAGAGAACTCTATCAAGAGCGACAAGGAATCGTCGAACCGGTCTTCGGACAGATCTAAGAAGTTAGGGGTTACCGGAGGACACCGCTTCGGGGCATTGCAAAAGTGCGGGCTGAAAGGAATCCGATTTGCCTGACACACAATCTGCTCAAACCAGTTGGGCATCGAAAGGTTCTTCAACCAGCTTGAGGTTGGTTAAGTGGCCGTAGTTTTGGCTCAAAAGCCATCGAGTCGAGTTAGTCGCGGAATCTGAAACCGCAGAACAAATCGCCCGCGTCCCCAAAGTCAAAAACGCCCGGCTAAAAAGGCTGGGGGAGAAATCCAGCGGGTAGCCAAATCCTAATTTACGACAGAATCTCAGGCTGACACCTTTGCTAGGATGCCAGATATGGATAGTGAGGCGAGGCCGGAGATTCGGACACAGCTCGAACAGGAGCCATCGAATGAGTCAAGGGGGCCGTCAGATCGTGCTGAGAGTGCCCCAGAGAGCCTAGCAGATCTCAAAACAAAGACTGAGATTAAGAAGTTGGAGGCGGAGACCCGGGTAGCTGAGCGAGCCCTTTGGATGCCCTTTGGGTCGGCTGGGCTTCAAGTTGTGTTAGCGTTCATTCAGGGCGCCAGTATCATCTTGGCGGCATACTTTGCACTTGCTCCTCAAATTACCACGTTGAAGTCAGAGGTTACTAAACAGGAGCGCGTACTTGCGGAACTAGGGGAAGCTGTGAAAACAGCTTCTAAAACTGTCGAGATACTTCACGTTGCAATAAACGATGCAGGGAAGGCGCTGGATGCACTTCATCAAAGTGTTAGAGCTTTGAACATGGTCACAAACGCTAACGCTCGCCAGAATCACCTGTCGCAGATTTTGCAGGAGTTTTTTCAAAACCGATATATGCCCGACGCCTGGCTTAAGTCACTTGAAGTAGAGATGGCGGAGTTCCATAAAGATGTGCTGAGTCCGAAAGAGTTCGAGCAGGATCTCGCCAAACTGAAGTTCTTTATTGATAGAGACAAAGATATGTTGATTCCCAGGGGCCAGTTTTTTACGCACTGCTCCTCGCCGGAACTAAGCAGCCTGCGGCGTTTCGATCCTTTCTTGCCTCTCTTCTGGAATCGAGGAATCTTCGCGAAGACAGTCATTTGTCATACGCTCTCTCAAAGTTTTCAAAACAAGAGTTCGAAGAGACGTTTATCGCGGTTGAGAAGATTTTGGTGAAGGATCCCCGACGGAAATTTTCCTTTATGATGCCGCCTAGTTATAGGCACCGTCTCTCCGAAATAGCACCGAGATACATGCTTTGGCAGATCCTTGGGGAGAGACAGGGGCCATGTGAAGAGTTGAGGATCGAGGGAAACTTGAGACCGGATGTCTATCCAGTCGTTACTCTGCCAGCAGATCCTTCCCTGACGAACATTCAGTCGCTTGTGTTTCGTGCGATCAGCGAGGCCGCCATCAGAAAGAAGGCCTTGTTAATGATTCCTAACTCGAACAAGACGGGGGGACTGGACCGGAAATTGCCTTTCATTCAACGACTAGATCGCGAACGGTTGTTGGGCGATACTAGGTTCTCTAGCTGGAAGCCATGGATTGTCAACTCCAGCTCCGCAGATTTCTGGATCGTTGACGGTGGGAGTACCGCAGTGGAAAGTTGGCTTCGTAACAATCTTCAACTTACAGAGAAATTCAGATGTCTAACATTCTCTGAGACAAGCAAATGGTCTAAAGAAACTGTCATGAGGTTTTTAAGAGATGAATGGCTCACGGC
>CAZZGS010000671.1:0-3179 GCA_964653845.1 uncultured Bryobacter sp. | reverse complement strand
CCCTGGTGGCGTGAAGAGCCGCCGGAATTGCGGTCGAGGGCCTCGCGGGGTTCAAATCGAACGGCGACTTTGCGCTGACGGCACAAGTCGACAATTTCCTGAATCTTTGGGCCGCCTGCACCTTTGGCGACCAATACGCGGTCGAGGGGTCTGCCCGCAACCAGTGCTTCTTTTACGGGATGAATCCCTATCAATATCGCCATCTATACTAAAAGTATCCCCTTCATGAGCTCTGGCAGTTATTCTTTAGCCATTTCGCAACCCGATTTGGACACAACCAATCGTAGAATTTATTTCTCCCTAATCTTACTCTGCGTTGGGCATTTTTTCATTGATGTCTACAGTTCGGCGCTGGCAGCGTTTCAGCCGCACCTTGCCACGAAGATGGGGATCAACCTGACCGAGGCTGGCTTTTTGGCGGGAATCTATGTGTTTGCGAACTCTGTGACGCAGCCAGGTTTCGGTTATTTTTCAGACAAACTGCATTCGCAATTGTTTACGACACTGGCCCCGATGGTGGCCGGTATTGGGGTGTCGATGATTGGGCTGGCGCCCAGCTACACGATGGTAATGAGTATGGCTGTGATTGGCGGGCTTGGGATTTCGAGCTTTCATCCACAGGCGAGTGCGCGGGCTACGCAGGGGATTGTGGGGAATAAGCCTTTCTGGATGGCGGTGTTTATTTGCTCTGGAACTTCGGGGCTGGCGCTTGGGCCTACTTATTTTGCGTGGATCATCGAGCGTTTTGGATTTGAGAAGAGTTGGTATGGCGGGATACCGGGCGTGCTTGTGACGGTGATGCTGTTGAGCTTTTTGCCGGCGCTGCCTGCGGGGACGACTGCAGCGAAGAAGCGGTTTGATCTTGCGCCGCTTAAGGCTGTATGGCGGCCGCTAACGATCCTTTACTTCCTGGTTTTTATTCGCTCGATTGTGCAGATTTCTTTCACGCAGTTTTTGCCGCTCTATCTGACGCGGGAGCGTGGGTTCTCGTTGATTGGGGCGAGTCAGGCGTTGAGTCTTTATCTCGCTTGTGGGGCGCTGGGTGGCTTTCTCGGTGGCAATATCGCTAACCGGTTTGGAGGCCGGGCGACGATTCTGGTTTCGATGATTGGGTCGGTTCCGTTTCTGCTGACCTTCTTTTTTACCTCGGGCTGGATTTCGCTGGCGAGTCTTGCGCTGGGTGGTTTGGTGCTGCTGTTTACGATCCCTGTCAATGTGGTGATGGGGCAGGAGTTGGCTCCTGGTCAGGCCGGAACCGTTTCAGCACTGATGATGGGCTTTGCGTGGGGGATGGCCGGGTTTTTGTTTATCCCGATTATCGGCAAGGTTTCCGATGTGATTGGCCTGCACAATGTTCTGCTTTCGCTGGTGATCTTTCCGGTGATTGGATTCTTTTTGACTTTGACTTATCCAAAGGACGTGCGCGCATGAAGCCCGCTGTTTGCCTGCTTTCGGGAGGACTCGATTCCTCCACCTGTCTTGCCTATGCCCGTCGCGAAGGATTTACTTGCTATGCCTTGAGCTTTGATTATGGGCAGCGCCATTTGCATGAACTGTACGCGGCACAGCGGGTGGCGGCGAGCCTTGGTGCGGCAGAGCACAAGATCATCAAGCTGGACTTGCGGGCCTTTGGCGGGTCTGCGCTGACGGCGGATATCGATGTGCCAAAGGCGCGTAGCGGGGACGAGATGGGGCATGGCATCCCGGTGACTTATGTGCCTGCTCGCAATACGATTTTTCTTTCGCTTGCGCTTGCGTGGGCTGAGGTGCTGGGGGCTGCGGACATCTTTATCGGAGTGAATGCGATCGATTATTCCGGCTATCCGGATTGCCGACCTGAATACATTTCTGCATTTTCGAGGATGGCGGATTTAGCGACTCGTAGTGGGGTGGAAGGGACGACGCATTTGAAGATTCACACGCCGTTGATTCAGATGTCGAAGGCTGACATTACGCGGCTTGCGCTGGAGTTAGGCGTTGATGTTGGACTTACGTTTACCTGCTATGACCCGGATGGCGAGGGCAGGTCTTGTGGTGATTGCGATGCCTGCCAATTGCGATTGAAGGGTTTTGCCGAAGCTGGGTTGAGTGACCCGCTGGAATACCAGACGCGATGAAGATCAGTGAGATTTTTCATTCGATTCAAGGCGAGGGCATTCTTGCTGGAGTGTCGAGCGTGTTCATTCGTACGTCTGGATGCAACCTGCGATGCACGTGGTGCGACACGCCTTATACGAGTTGGAAGCCAGAAGGTACGGACCAGACCATTGATTCCATTCTTGAGGCGGTGCGGCAATATCCGGCTCGCCATATGGTGCTTACCGGCGGGGAGCCGATGCTGTTTGAGGAATCGATTGCGCTTTGCGATGAGTTGCGTAAGTTGGGGCACCACATCACCATTGAAACTGCTGGGACGTTGTATCGGCCTGTGCCTTGCGATTTGATGAGTATTTCGCCCAAGCTGTCGAACTCGACGCCGCAGCAGGACCCGTATTGGTCTATTCAGCATGACAAGGTGCGCATGCAGCCGGAGGTGCTGCGGAGGTTGATGGATCATTGCGATTATCAGCTGAAGTTTGTTGTTTCCAGCCCCGAGGATCTCTGTGAGATTGATCCGCTGGTGGAGCGGTTGGAGGCGGAGCCGGGTAAGGTTTTGTTGATGCCTGAGGGCCGGGATAGGGAGACATTGAACGAGCGATCGGTGTGGATTGCGGAGATTTGCAAATCGCGTGGGTATCGTTATTCGCCGCGTCTGCATGTGTTGCTATGGGGCGACAAGCGGGGGATCTGAAACGCGCCAGGTGCTGTGGATCAAGGCAACGAGGGTGCCCTGCTTTACGATTTCCTGTTTGAGGTTGAGGCCGCTGATTTCGGTACGAATGGTTACGTCATCGCCGATGCCGACTTCAGCGCGGTAGTGAGCTTCGGCCGAAGCTAGTTCGTGGGCTTCGAGAAATGAGAGGGGCAAGGCGTCGACAGCCCAGCGGATCATCGTGACGTTGTTGACGTGTTCGTTCTGATCGGCGTCGCTCCAGTAGGCTCGGTAGGTTTGTTCGAGGTCTGCGGCTGCCGGTCTGGTGAGAGTCGCTTCCTCGAGTGCCGGGATGGTGTAGCCGGGATCGTGGCAGAGGGCAATTATCGATTCGGGGATTCGGACGGGCTTGCGGCTGGCGAGATCG
>CAZZGS010000670.1:0-3182 GCA_964653845.1 uncultured Bryobacter sp. | reverse complement strand
CCGCCATGATCTTCGGTGTCGTCCAGTGGAAGTGGCAACCCAGTTACCTCCCCCAACTCGGCGAGACCGCCTTTCATCTCGACCTCCCCGGCGTCCTCAGCCTCGGCCTCTTCGAGATCGTCTTCGTCTTCCTCTTTGTCGACCTCTTCGACAATCTGGGCACCCTTGTCGCGGTGGGCAAGAAGGCCGGCCTGCTCAACAGCGACAACAAAATCCCGCGCGTCGGCCGCATCCTCACCGTCGATTCTCTCGCCACAATGTTTGGCTCGCTCACCGGCACCTCCACCGTCGTCAGCTATGTCGAAAGCGCCTCAGGCGTCGCCGCCGGAGGCCGCAGCGGCGTTACGGCAATCGTCACCGGTCTCTTCTTTCTCGTCGCCCTCTTCGCCGTGCCACTGGTCGGGATAATCCCCGCTGCTGCTACTGCGCCCGCCCTGATCCTCGTCGGCAGCCTGATGATTTCCCATGCCGCCGAGATTGCGTGGCACGACGCAGAAACGGCCATACCAGCTTTCCTCACGATCGTGACAATTCCTCTGAGCTTCTCTATCGCCAACGGCCTCGCCTTCGGCTTCATCGCATATACATTGCTCAAGGTGGCCAAAGGCAAGGGTGCGCAAGTCGGCTGGCTCGTTTATCTTTTAACGACACTTTTTATCGTCCGCTTCATCTACCTGGGTAAGGGATGATGAATTAGATGTTTCAACTCGGTTGGCTCTGGAGCGATCCGCTCAAGGTGGGTGTCACAGCGCCCCCATTCAAACTGAAAGACCAGGACGGAAATCTGGTCGACCTCGTCAAGCTGCGAGGCAAGAACGTCATCCTGGTGTTCTACCCGGCTGACGATACCCCCGGCTGAACCAAGCAGGTATGCGACATCCGCGACAATTGGTCTCGCGTGAAGTCGAAGAATGCCGTAGTTTACGGCATCAACCCAGGCTCAGCAGAAAGCCACAAAAAATTCGTCGACAAAAACAAACTCGAATTCCCGCTACTAGTAGACGAAGGGCAGGAAGTAGCACGCCTCTACAGCGCAAATGGGATCTTCGTCAAACGGACGGTCTACCTGATCGACCCCGAAGGCATCATTCGCTTCGGCACGAGAGGCATGCCCTCCCCACTTGAGATTCTCAAACACGCCAGGTAATCGCTACTGGACAACGCGCGGAAAGGTCCCGGTATTTCCGGTTGTCTTCTTCTTGAACGTCTCGGCGTAAGCGGTACGCACCTCATCGGGGAATCCACCGATGAGAGCATCGTACTTCGCCCGCAGTTCCTTTACGATCTCAGGCTTCTCAGGTGCAATGTCGTAGCTCTCAGCCGGGTCGATAGAAAGGTCATAAAGCTCTGGATTGGCTAGCGGTAAATTCACCCGGCCACCTGCCGGCGCAGGGCTGTAAACCTGAGAGTTATACCGCGCAACATGCAACTTGTAGTTCCCCTTACGGATGCACTGCGCATGCCAGCCATCAAAATAGAGCAGCGCTTCACGTTCGATCAAGGTCTGCTTCCCGCTCAACACCGGCCATAGGTCAATGCCATCCAGCGGTTTGCCGGGTAACTTCGCCCCAGTCAACTTCGCAAAAGTCGGCAGCAAATCCATCGTTGAACTCAGCGCATTCGACGTCTTGCCAGCCGCTACCCGGCCAGGCATCCTCGCGATCATCGGCACGCGAACGCCGCCCTCATAGGTTGAGCCTTTGCGTCCGCGCAACTCCCCGGAACTGCCCAAGTACCAAGGACCATTGTCGGACGAGAAAACAATCATTGTGTCCCCATCGAGCTTAAGCTTCTTGAGCGTTGCCATCAAAGCACCGACGCTCGCGTCCAACTCTTCCACCACATCACCATAAATACCCTGCGAAGACTTTCCGCGAAACTTCGCCGAGGCCGCGAGCGGTATATGCGGATAGGTGTGAGGCATGTAGAGGAAGAACGGCGAATCCTTACTGCTCTCGATAAACCGCACTGCCTGCTCGGTATAGCGCGGCGTCAGAGTCTCAAGCGTCGCCTGCTCCTCAACGGTTTCAACCTTCCCCGGCACGCTATGTAGCAGCAGGCGTGGCGTCATGTCGTTGCTGTAGGGAATCCCGTAGTATTCGTCAAAGCCACGGTTGGTCGGCAGGAACTTCTCGTTGTGCCCCAAATGCCATTTGCCCACGCACATGGTCTTGTAGCCCTCGGGCTTCAACATCTGGGCAATCGTCATCTCCCCATCGGGCATCCCTTCCTTGTCGTAAGGAAACAACACCCGCGGCACACCCACGCGTGTCGGATAGCGCCCAGTGAGCAAAGCAGCCCGCGATGGCGAACACACCGGGTTCGCCGACAGAAACTGCGTAAACCGCATCCCCTCCCGCGCCAGACGGTCGAGATTCGGAGTGCGGATCCTGCTGCCATAACAGCCCAGATCGCCGTAGCCCAAATCATCGGCATAGATCAGGATGATATTGGGCTTCTTGCGCGGTGCCGCCATCGCAGCAGCACCAAACTGCCCTAGCAACTGACGTCGAGAGAGGGACATACTATTTCTTCTTGCAGCTAAAGGTGCCGCCAGCCTGCCCGGCCAATTCCACTTTGGCCTTCATCGTGTCACCAGTGACGGTGCCCTCATAGGCGATAGTTCCAAGATCTACCTTGAACGACCACACTGCCTTGTCGCCAGTCACCTTGCCGGCAAGATCAGCCTCGCCCAACTGGCCGCTGTACTTGCCCTTCAAGGCTTCACCCGTCTGAGTGAATTCAAAGCGAGGAGAGCCGCTACCGGCATCCGTCTGGACTTCACAAGCCCAGGCCCCGGTCAAATCTGCGGCAAAACTCATCGAGGAGAATGCCAATATCAAAAGGAAAATCTTCATAGCTAAATAATATAAGGCCTCCCTTGCGGGAGGCCCATATTTTTTCTAAATCGACAAAAACGATTAGAAGTTGTAGCGCAAGCTCAACTGAATATTGCGCTCGCTAAACTTGCCGGTAACCTTACCGAGCGTGGCGGAGGTGGGATTGCCATCCACACCACCCCAGTTCGGATGGTTGAGGAAATTGAAGCCTTCCGCGCGGAAAGTCAGAGCCTGACGCTCCGTGATGCGCTGAGCCTTGAATACAGCAAGGTTCCAGTTCTGGAAACCGGGGTTATTAAACTGGATGGAGTTCCGGTTCTGGTTCGGCAGTGTGCCGTTGGC
>CAZZGS010000669.1:0-3185 GCA_964653845.1 uncultured Bryobacter sp. | reverse complement strand
AAAGCCATACCAGAAGTGACATTTTCGGTTGACAGGGGAAGCCGCCTCATGGAAGGCTGTCCACATAGCTTTAGAATAACTAAGCGATTGATGTAATAAGATAAGATTTGTTTGAAATGTAATGCGCAACGCTATCTAGAAGCGATTGAAGAAATGAGATGACCTCCTTCATTATTTCTTCTAAGCGTTCTAGATCAAAATCTCTTCCCACCTCCGCGAAAGACTTCATGCCGTGAGCTAAGTCATTTCTATTTGTTTTCACGGTCAATAAATTGTCTGACTTTCCATGTGGCGGATTAAAACCGTAGTCCACTGCGAGATCTCTAATAAGGCGGGCATCAACATTTCCCGAAAAAAGCTCATCCTTCCTAAAAGTAGCGAATGCGACATCCAGTGAAAGGTTTGAAAGACTTGTCAAGACATTGTCGATTTCCCTTTTCTTGAGATTTTTCAGAATCAGCTTTCTCACCTCCAAACGACAATGATCGAAAGAAACAGAACGCTGCTTGATCTCATCAAAAATCGCCTCAATGCAATTCTTCAGGGTTGACTCAACAAGGTTGTAAAGCAGCAAAAACCCATTTGCTTTAAGTGTTTTGAACAATTCTTCTTTATTGGCTGAGATTGCAAAGATCTGATCGGACTCAAATTTGATGCCCTTTTCAGAAAAGCAGCGGAGGAATTGAAAATAGCGTTCGATTTCCTGCTCTCGTGTTGAAAACTCCTGTTGAACGATTAGCATATTATTACTCCAGCAGGCGATCGCGCACGTATTCTACTCTCTTGATTATTTTCGGTCTTGAATTACTCGACCCGGAAGTCGTATGATTTCCAAACTCTTTTGAACTGAGCCAGCCGTCAACTGGCTTTGGGACTAATTCAGAATCTAATCGCAAAGCAAGCGCAGATCCGACAGCGATGGCTTCGTAGCGAATTCGAGGAGTACGTATGTGGCCCTTTGCTTTGGTGAACCCGTCAGGAAAGTTACTCTTCACAAATCGGAGCATCTGTTCCCATTCCGATTTCATTTTTTCAGACTCGTCGTTGCCAAAGTTCTTCTTTGATTCCACATACTCGTTAACGAAATCCACAACTCTCCGATCAAAGTTTTTGTAGTTATCTAGGTAGGCAAAAAACCGGAGCACAAATTCTTGCCGTTCCCGTCGCTTGACCGAAGCTTCGGGCAGTGGAGCTAGCTCCTTGAAGAGTTCATTTTCCGAGCAAGACCTGATGAATCGTAAGAAGTCCCCCTCTTGTACTCCCCAGCGCTGCTCCATGTCTGTGAGGATTTGGCTCCCGGTGTTTATCCGCTCAAAAATATCTCGCCTTACTTCCTCATTGGCGTTCTCCGTCAATTCAATCATTCGGATTGTGTGACGCCTAAATCTCCTTTGCCGGGTCACTGGCAAGTCTTCAAACTTAAAACCTATGAGTGAATCTAGCTTCTTGAGGCCGGAAAGCTGCAACTCGTTTTTAAGAAACTGGGCCAACGTTCGAATTCGCTGCGACCCGTCAACAATCTCGAGTCGCCCTTCCTTTCCAGGGACATCCGCCACAAAGAGGTACTGAATTGGCAGTCCGATTAGAACAGACTCGATAAATTTGGATTGATGATCTTCGGGCCAAGTGTGGTCGCGCTGGTAGTCAGGAACGAAAAGCTCATTGTCATCATCATCAAGGCGATCGAGATATTTCTGGACCAAGACTTCGACTGGATATTCCCTGGTGTCGTAATTAATGGTCTTGTGGTGCTCAAGAATCTGCGCCTCAGCCGCTTCCTTCTTAGCATCAGTTATTCCCGCCAAACCCATCATGCTGGTTGGTTCAACTTTGTCGTTGTCCATTTATCAACTTTCCTCCAGATGTTTCATTATGGATTCACCCAAGATTTCGCCCAATCGAACGGGCACCGCATTGCCGATCATCCGTCCTAGCTTCGCAAATGACAGACGGCTTGATTTCGGGGCAAATTGGTAACCGAAGGGGAATGATTGCAAAAGTGAGCCCTCTCGAAGCGAAATCGCTCTGTGCTGAGAAGGATGACCAAATCTGCCATTACCATAGCCGAAGAACTGAGTGGTAATGGTCGGCGATGGTTTATCCCATTCCATTCGTCCGTACACACTCGGGTATGTTTTACCTGAGTCTTGGTTATGACACTCTGAAACTAGATCTGAGGGCCAGTCTCGCCAAGTTCCCCCAGCGATGGAACATTTGATCCTCAACAGATTAATGTCGGTTAGTCTGCTGGATCTATGCATTGGATCACGTTCACATTCCTGACCTGCTTGCAGCGGTGGAAGGTTTTCAATTGTTTGGCGTACCGTTCTCCGATTCTCGCAGGGATTGGTTGGTGGCTGTAAAGTAATTTTTCCCCGCCGTGACGCAAGGAGGATGAGTCTAGTTCGCTGTTGAGGGATTCCGTAATCAGGGCAAAAAACATTCTGACAGGAAACGTCATAGCCACAATCGGTTAATTGTTCTACGAATCTACGAAAGATATCCTCGCGTTGCAACTCAGGAACGTTTTCGACGCTAACTATTTCTGGGAGAACTGACATTACCAATCGCAAGAAGTGACTCAAGAGAGACCACCTGTCATGATCGACCGGTCGATTTCCTCGCGCATATCTTGAGAAGGGTTGACAAGGCGCACAGCCTACCAAAATACGAGGCCCTTTGGGGGGAAAGAGTGTTGCGACATGTTCAGCCGATAAAGTTGCTAAGTCTTGAAGGATGAACTTGGAGGCATTGTTTTGCTCGAATGGGAACTTGCAATCGGGGTCCACATCAATGCCACCTACAACTGAGATTCCTGCAAGTTTTAAGCCGTGAGCCAAGCCGCCAGCCCCGCAGAAGAGATCCACGGCATGCGCTTGCATTGTCAACTAAAATCCTCCAACATTGTTAAATTCACAAAATTCACTTGTCACAATATTCTCAATTTAAGAACCAATCAATCCAGCCATCTCGAAATTGACGATCCAATGCTTGGGACTATAAGAGGGAACCCCAACAACGCTGATCGAATCGGAAGAGTATCATAGATATCAAAGACTGGTGCTCTTTGAAAGTACAACGTAGCGCAAGTGTTCCGCAAGTAGAGGTTCTTAGAGGCCGAGGAGAGCTAGTGTTCTGGTTCAGCGTGAAGACGAGAGCGCTGGTTGCGCAAAGGGGAGGATTCC
>CAZZGS010000668.1:0-3186 GCA_964653845.1 uncultured Bryobacter sp. | reverse complement strand
ATAGGGATCGCCGGAAACGATAAAGCCTCCACGCGGGTCAATCACTGCTCTCTTGGCCGGATCGAAGAAGCGGGCATCGAAATTGGCGATGTCATTCCACTTCGCGTACCAGGGTTGATGGAGGGAATAGCGAACACCCATTTCAATTGTCAGGTTCTTTGAAGCCCGCCAGGTGTCTTGTATATAGGCCTCCACAGAGTTGCTACGCAACAGTGTGTAAGCAGCTGGACCTTGCTCGGTGTAAACATCAAAATATCCGAGCGCGGCGTTGGCCACCGAGAGCCCTGAGGTCTGAGGATGACCTGTATCGAGAAAGCTGAACTCACCATTCTGCTGAGCCCCACTCTGATCGTTGTTGTTCTGCTGATCGTGCGATAACCAGCCTCCGAATTTGATCGTATGCGCCGAACCCTTGACCCACGTCATGTTGCCAGCCCACATATACATTGGGCCCGAGGAATTTACCGGCCGGGATGAGCCGTCGAGAGTTGCAAAGCCATTGATCAATGCGCGTGGAATGCGGTCTTGAATCCGCTTCACTCCCGGCACGATGTAGGGGAAGTTCAGGCCATACTGGCCCCGCAAGTAGCGAGGCTGCCCCTCATTGTCATAGATGTCGATGTAGACCACGTCATTGGCGGCAGTGAAGGTGAAGTCGGTGATAATCGTGGGAGACAAGGTGCTGGTAACGCTGAGCGCGCCGGTCATGTTTGGCCTGTCCCAGCGGGAATTAGACCTGTCCAGACCCGTGTTGAAGGGGTTGTCTTCATAGTGAAGATAGTTGTTTCCGGTAAAGTTGATGCGGTGCTTGCCGGCATAGTAGTCCACGCGGAAAGTGTCTTTCCGGGTTTCGCGTGGATTGGGCAAGACCTTGATCCAGTTGTCGGATCCCTGGAGAAAGCCTGGGGTTGGTAGAGGGTAGGAATTGAGAACGCCCGCGCCATTGGCGCTCACGCGGTTAGTGGGAATTACGTTTCCGGGAAAAGGAAGATTATTGGCCAGTGGATCGTTAACCAGGCGTGTGCGGCGGAAGAAGGGATTTGCAGGATTCAGAAGCTCGGCGAAGTTCCCCCGTCGCATTGACTCGGTGGGCACGGTAGCGGTAACCGTGCTCTCACGTCGCCAAGTCAGCCACTCCTGCGATCCGAAGATGAAGAGCTTCTCCTTATTCGTGTTGAATTTGCCTGGTATGTAAACCGGCCCGCCAATGGCGTAGCCGGGCTGGTTAAAGCGGAAGGGTGCCGCGCGGCGATTATCGTCCCTTACCGGACTCTGTTTGCGGGTCCAACTATTGGCATCCAGAGCCGAGTTTCGGAAAAACCACCAGCCTGTACCGTGAAAATCCTTGGTGCCACTCTTGGTTACAAAGCGCAACTGCCCATCCATCGCACGCCCGTACTCGGCCGGATAGGTCGACGTCAGCAATTGCACTTCCTGAATCGTATCGACATTGAGCAGCCCCACTTGCGCCGACCCGGTAAAATCTCCGCGTGTTCGCATGGCGTTGACGCCGTCAATAGTGATGTTGTTTCCGTTGCGCCGTCCCCCGTTGATCGAGAAACTCTCATGCAAATTGTTCGGGTTGAAGTTGTTGAAGTTTCCGCCGACGACACCTGCCTTTAGCAGCGCCAGATTGATAGGATTGCGACCATTGAGTGCCAGATCTGTAATCTGGCGCGCCTCGACGACACGGCCAATCTGGGCTGTTTCCTGAGATAGCTGAACGCCCGTGGCCGCTACCGTTACCGACTCGCTGACCGCACCCAGATCCAAAGTGACATCGACAGTGGTTCTTGAGGCAACGTCAACCTTGACACCCGTTCTGGTGAACCGCTTGAATCCCGCTGCCTGGATACTGATTTCGTAGAGGCCCACTGGTAGATTCGTCAGTACGTAAGAACCGTTGTCGGTTGTGTCTGCAGAACGGGATACGCCCTGGATGCTGGTTGCAGTTACCCGCGCACTGGACACACTGGATTTACTGGTATCAAGAACCGTACCGGCGATTTGGCCCTGGTCCTGCTGCGCGAACGCTGGGAGTGCCGCGATCACCGCAAAAAATACCAGTCTGGAACTGCGGAAATTCGTATTCAACATGGAAGACTCCTTGCTTATTGCAAACTGATGTGATGAGCATACTACTTCTGAGTTTTGCGTTCAAGGACCGGAGAGCGGTTGACTGGCATCAATGAACCAGAAGAGCACGGCGCTAAGTACGATGTGAAGCTTGTGAAGCGAATCAGGCAATATGAGCCCCGCGTGCCTCTGTGTAAACCGTGTAGAGAGATTGACCTGCGGTCATAAAGAGGCGATTGCGTTTGCGGCCACCGAAGCAGAGGTTGGAGCAGATCTCGGGCAGGAGGATTTGTCCGATTCTGTCCCCTTCTGGAGAGAAGACCTGAACGCCATCATAGCCAGCACCAACCCAGCCGGAGCCGACCCAGATGTTGCCGTCGGTATCGGCTCGAATGCCATCGGGGATGCCCGCGCCCTTGCCGGCCAAAGCCATCGAAACGTATTGCTTACCGCCACGAAGAGACTTTGCATCTACGACATCCCAGACCTTGATATTTTTGGGCGCTTCGGGGATGTGGGTAGAGCCCGTGTCGCCGACGTAGAGCTTCTTGTAGTCTGGCGAGAAACAGATGCCGTTGGGCTTGTAGATTTCATCGGTCATTTTTTCGATGCGGCCGTTTTGGGGGTCGACGCGATAGACCGCTTCTTTGATCTCGAGTGTGCCTTTGTTGCCTTCGTATTCGAGCATCGCGCCATAGCCGGGATCGGTGAACCAGATTGCGCCATCGGGGTGAACGACGAGATCGTTGGGGGCGTTGAGCGGTTTGCCGTTGAACTTGCCGGCAACCACTGTGATGGTGCCGTTGTGCTCATATCGAACCACACGGCGATTGCCGTGTTCGGCTGAAAGTTGACGGCCCTGGTAGTCGAAGGTGTTGCCGTTGCTATAGCCGGCGGGGTTGTGAATTACGCTGACATGGCCGTCTTCTTCGAGCCAACGCATTTGCACGTCGTTTGGAATATCACTCCAGACGAGGTAGCGCCCACCGCCGTGCCAGGCTGGGCCCTCGGGCCATAACATTCCGGTATGCAGACGGCGGATGGGGGTGTTGCCCAGGCGGTACTTATCGAATCGCTTGTCGAGAGAGATGATGTCCGGGTCTGGGTAGC
>CAZZGS010000667.1:0-3197 GCA_964653845.1 uncultured Bryobacter sp. | reverse complement strand
CCAGTGAACGCTCTCATGTGCACTCTTACCACCGCGCATCACCAGATCCCGCTGATCGCGGCCATCGAGGCCCATTGGCGCATCGAGGCCAGCCATTGCCAGAAAGGTAGGCAGAATATCCATCGCCATCCCAACGCCATCCACCACTTGCCCTGCCCCGATCTTGCCCGGCCAGCTCATTATGGCCGGCATCCTCACCCCGCCCTCAAAGAGACCCTGCTTCCAGCCGCGAAACGGTGCATTGCTGCCCCCCCGATAAGGCCGCCCGGCATGATCGGCACGCGATTCCTGCGTCGCCCCATTGTCGCTTTGAAAGAAGATCACGGTGTTCTCAAGCAGGCCCTTCTGTTTGAGCGCTGCTATCACCAGCCCCACCTGCTCATCCAGTTCAGCGATCATCGCCAGATGCATCTTCCGGTCCCGGTCCATAGACTTCGGAAACCGCGCCAGACTCTTCTCCCGCGCAATCATCGGATAGTGTGGGGCACCAAACCAGAGGTTCAAATAGAAGGGCTGCGCTTTGGACTGTCGCTTCAAAAAGGCGAGAGCTTCGCTGCCCAATATCTCGGTCTGATACTGACCGTCCCGCGACACTTCTTCGTCGTTATGCCAGAGGTCATGCAGGATCTCACTCTGCCCGCGGCCCAGGGTGTAGTAGCGATGCGAAATCGCATCCGTCCATCCCGAATAAAAACCGAAGAACTCATCAAAGCCCATTGCCTTGGGCCTTGAATGCGCAGCACTGCCCAGATGCCATTTCCCGAAGTGGCCGGTGCGGTAGCCAGCCTGCTTCAGTTCCCCGGCCAACGTCTTTTGCCCAGCCTTCAAACCCGGCGTATTGAACTGCGCCGTTGAGGGAAGTACATCTTCAATCCCATGGCGTTCTGGATACTGGCCGGTAAGTAAACTGGCGCGCGAGGGGGAACACACGGGACAATTCGAATACCAGTTCGTAAACCGTGCACCGCTCTTGGCAAGACGATCGAGGTTCGGAGTCTGCACCTCAGGATGCCCATAGCAGCCGACATCGCCAATCCCCTGATCGTCGGTGTAGATCACGACAAAATTGGGCCGGTCAGCAGCGGCTAGCAGAGGAGCCGCGCCAGCGGCAGCAAGGAAGGATCGTCGAGTCATCCTTCAGATCATATCTTCAACGCCGCAAGTCGACGTTAACGGAATCCCCAAACGGATAACTCTTGGTGCCACCCGGCAGCCCATGCACATAGACCAACCGCAACTTCGCCTCTGACACCAGCCTCCGCCCATACCGCGCCTCAAGTAGTTTCTCCAGTTGAGCATCGCTCAGGGACACTGTCGTGCGAACCACTTTACCGTTCTTCGACACTCGGGCAGCCTTCGGCAAATCGATGATTACAGTCGCACCTTCCTGCGACTTCAGTTGCTGCGCCTCAGCCAGCACACCCGCCATCTTTTCCAGTTGCGAAGCCCCCTCTTCCGTCGGTGCCTCCATATCGATGTTGAGCTCAAGTCGATCATTGAGGCTCACGCCAAACAGCACCCCGCTGAGTTCCTGCTTCATAGTCTCTGAGAGTTCCAGCTTTTTGACAGGCTTTTTGCGAGCCACCACGCGGGGTGTATCCACGCAGGCGACATCCACCTGCCGCTTGGCTGCCGTCTTCTTCGGGGCCGCACTCAGCAGGCTTACCGTCATCAGCAGACAGATCCAAACTTTCATCCCCCAATCATGACCCAGCGAAATCGCTGGATCAATGGTACGAAAGGATTAAAATGCTTGCCCCGCCCTGGCTTCGGGCTACCTGGGGATGTTGGCAGCCCAGTGCTGAACCAGCGCCATATGCAGCTGCTGCTTGACTCCTTCCGGTTCCAATAACAAGATCCGGTTGCCAACGCGGGCGACTTGAAATCCGCGTCCCTCACTTACCAATGGAAGCAGAGCTTCCGCGTTTCCAACTTTTATTCCCGCATCCTCTAGAGCGATTTTAGCCAACATCAAAGTCTCGTCCGACCGAATCCAATACAACTCTTTACCATCCGCGCTCCATTGCGGGCTCCTTCCTCCTGCTGAAGAAACAAGCCATTTCCCTCTGCGCTCCGGATATCCTTTCACGTATATCTCATTCTTTCCCGATTCATTCGACCGGTAAGCAACCCAACGGCCGTCCGGGGAAAATACCCCGTCTCCTTCGCTATGTGGGGACTCCAAGTACACTTCCACTTTCCCCCCGCCGCCTAAAGACAGGATCTTGATTCCCCCAAACCCATACATCAAGTACTTGCCGTCGGAAGAAATGCTGGTTGGCCGATCGTTTCTATCGCCCTTATGCAGCAGAATCTCCTCTCCACTGCCATCCGCTGACTTGCGAAGAATTCCTTTCGGATTAGTATAAAAAAGTTGTGTTCCGTCTTTCGACCATAGGGGCAGTCCTGCACCGTTGAAGGTAATTCGTGTGCTCAGACTTCGGGCAAGATCCATTACCCATATGTCAAATTGGCCAGCCTTGGACAAAGCTGCATAGGCAACCCGGGTTCCATCCGGCGAGAGGCTAAACTCATTTTCTAATTACATTGGCTGTGACGCGGTCTCAGTCCGTTTGCTCACTCGATCCCACCATCCGAACCGGAACTTTTGCAATAGATTGCTTCGACCGTAAAACAAAGTGCCGTCTTGAGAGGTTGAAAACTCCGCGTATCGGTCCACCGAGGCAAGGCGAACACCCTCGGCAATGGTCACTGGGTCACCACTAAGCCGGACCGGATCGAGATCTAGCTTTCTTGCCAATAGAGTACCCTCACCTTGGATGTAGAGCAGCCGTTTCGTATTGGCTTCGTATGAAGCGCTATAAGGTGTTTCGAGAATTTTGATCGCGGGTTTCCCTGTAAAGGAGCCTACAAAAACTGCGTTTTTCTCCATTTCGGAGTACCGGCTCAAGTAAAGAAAAGTCTTTTCACCCGGAAGAAACTGCGGATAGTAATGCGCGGTCTCGCCTGCAGCAACGTTTACTTTTGTCACTGCGATTGGAGTGCCGCCTGAAGCCGAAACACTTTGTAGACCCACCTGAAGATCCGCAAAAAGAATTTGCCCGCTTTCACTCCAGCTCGCTCCGCGTGAGGCACTGACATCACAAATCACAATGGGTGCACCACCCGCTACTTCAACTCGCTTCAACTTACCTTGAGCAACAAATCCTAACGTCTTACTGTCAGGCGACCAGAAA
>CAZZGS010000666.1:0-3200 GCA_964653845.1 uncultured Bryobacter sp. | reverse complement strand
CGAACGGTGTACCGATTAGCGCCTTCTTGTTTGGGGGCCGCCGGCCTACCGGCATCCCGCTTGTCTATCAGGCCTTCAACTGGAGTGCTGGTGTTTATGTTGGGGCCACGATGGGCTCTGAAACGACTGCTGCCTCGGTAGGGGCTGTGGGTAAGGTTCGGCGTGATCCGATGGCGATGCTGCCTTTCTGCGGCTATCACATGGGCGATTACTTCCGGCACTGGATTCGCATGCAGAGGACGCTTACGCAGACTCCTCGCATCTTTCATGTGAACTGGTTCCGTCGCGATTCAGCTGGTAACTTCCTGTGGCCTGGTTTCAGCGAGAACATGCGTGTTCTGAAGTGGATCGTCGATCGCTCGCATGGCCGCGCTTATGGGCGCGAGACGCCGATCGGTTATGTGCCGCGCTATGAAGACATTGACTGGAAGGGGCTTGAGTTCGCCAAGAGCCAATTTGACGAGTTGCAGGCCTTTGACCGGGCGGCGTGGAAGAGCGAAGTGCTGGGCCACGAAGAGCTGTTTATTGAGCTTCACGACCATCTGCCCCCTGAGGTGATCTATGAGCGCGAACTGCTGATATGCAGACTATAGCGGCTCGGGTGCCGATATACCGGTCTCTCTATTTTCAAGTGCTGGTTGCGATTGGCGTAGGGGCTCTGCTGGGCCACTACGCCCCCGCGACTGGGGCTTCGATGAAGCCGCTTGGAGATGGTTTTATCAAGCTAATTAAAATGATCATCGCGCCGATCATTTTTTGTACGGTAGTGATCGGGATTGCCGGCAGCGAGGATCTGAAACGGGTTGGACGCACGGGTGGACTAGCGTTGCTCTACTTTGAAGTGGTGAGCACGATTGCTCTGCTGGTTGGCCTGGTTGTTGTTAACGTGATCCAGCCGGGTGCTGGTATGAATGTCGACATCAAGACGCTGGATGCAGGGGCTGTGGCGGCTTATGCGGGGCCCGGGAAGATGGAAAGCCTGAAGGACTTTATCCTGCACATCATCCCGGCGACGATGGTAGATGCCTTCGCCAAGGGTGAGATTCTGCAGGTGTTGCTAATTGCAATTTTGTTTGGAGTAGCGCTGCAACAGGTCGGTGGAAGAGTCAGCAATGTCTTTGCGCTGATTGAGAAGATTTCCGAGATATTGTTTGCCATCGTAAAAATGATTATGTACCTCGCCCCGATCGGAGCTTTTGGAGCGATGGCGTTTACGGTGGGTGCTTACGGAATCGGAAGCCTGCTTTCACTGGCCAAGTTGATGGGTACTTTTTATCTGACCTGTCTGCTTTTTGTTTTTGTTGTACTGGGGACGATTGCCAAGGTGCATGGTTTCAGCATTTGGAAGTTCCTGCGCTATATCCGTGAGGAGTTGTTGATTGTTCTGGGTACGTCTTCGAGTGAGGCAGCGCTGCCTAGAATGATGGCGAAGATGGAAGGGCTGGGGGCAGGGAAGTCAACCGTGGGTTTGGTGATTCCGACTGGCTATTCCTTTAACCTCGATGGCACTTCGATCTACTTGACTATGGCTGCGGTGTTTGTGGCGCAGGCGACCAATACACAAATGAGTCTGACACAACAGATTACGCTGCTGGCTGTGCTGTTGCTGACTTCAAAGGGTGCGGCTGGTGTTACGGGGAGCGGCTTTATTGTGCTGGCTGCGACGATGTCTGCGGTGGGTAATGTGCCCGTTGGCGGTTTGGCTTTAATCCTCGGGATTGACCGATTTATGAGTGAGGCCCGGGCGCTGACTAACGTGGTGGGCAATGGTGTTGCTGCCATTGTGGTGGCGCGCTGGACGGGAGATCTCGATCAGGAGCGGATGCGCGAGCGTTTGGGGTAAGCGCTCTTCTGGCATACCCGCTTGCGCCGGGCGCTCCGAAAATGGAGACACCTGGGGCCTTGAACCTGGTTTGTTGCGGCGTGGATGGCTAGAGGCCGGAATCGGTTGGAAGTGGTTTGGATTCCAGTGCTGTAGGTGGTAAATCCATGCGGCGGCAGAATTCCTTGTAGATGTGTTCGGTTGGGGTGACTGGCTGGTGGTGCGCGGGGATAAAGCGGCGTGTAGTCGACCCAAATCCACAAGCCGAAGGATGGGCCATTGTTCCCTTTGAGCTTCGGCGGCGTGCGGAAAATGGGTTCTGAAATAGAAACGAATACTTGGTAGGGGCTATTTTGCGGAGGCGCTTTGGGACCACCATTTGGCTCGAAACCAGTGACCTCTGGCGGTCATCCGACCATATACCGTCAGTTTTCGACGCCATATTTCCACCGATTTCACTCCCAATCATCCCAAGGAAGAATCGTTACAACAAAAATTGGTGTTGGCCCTTGTCTTGCACTTGGTCGCGCCTTGGATCATAAAATACTGAATCGGCATGAAACATCACCACATTGGAAAGGCACCGGCCCGAGCGCTGGGCGTGACCGATCAGACGCTGTGGGCCGATGCGAAGACTTTCCGGTCACCGGAAGACGAGAACCGGCGACTGCAGTAGATGGCCGCGGATCTGAAAAGTTTGGCCCCGGCGGCACTTGGCTGTCGTTAAACTTTTGTCCACCGAAACTTCATCCTTATATACAGAGACCTAATTAACGCAATGACTAACGCAACGCTGCCGCTCAAACTCAAGTCTTCCAAACCAGTTGCCGTCCGCAGCAACGGCAAGCAATCCGAAACGGGAATATCCCATGTCTTACCGGACAAGGACGTTGAGCCTCGTCTGAAGATGATTCTCGGGGCAATGATAGCGTTTCGCGACGGCGACTTCTCTGTTCGGTTACCGGCGGATTGGTCTAAATCCGAGGGGTTGATCGCAGGAGCTTTCAATCAGGTGATCTCGCAGAGGCAGCGCATCTCATCGGAGGTGACCCGGCTCAGCATAACGGTTGGCAAGGAAGGCCGCCTGAAACAGCGCATGACGATGCCTGGGGCCCTCGGCGGTTGGGCAGGCGATGTTGATTCGATGAATGTCCTGATCGACGATCTGGTGCGGCCGACCACGGAATGCGCGAGAACAATTGGCGCTGTTGCCAAGGGTGACCTTGGGCAGTCCATGGATCTGGAGGTGGACGGGAACCGTCTGAAGGGCGAGTTTCTGCGCTCGGCGAAGTTGGTCAATACGATGATTGAGCAGCTTTCGGTGTTCACATCGGAAGTTTCCCGCGTGGCACGCGAAGTCGGCACCGAGGGCAAGCTC
>CAZZGS010000665.1:0-3201 GCA_964653845.1 uncultured Bryobacter sp. | reverse complement strand
ATTCGCCACAGTTACTGGTGGCAATGCATTTGTTGATTCGCCTCTACCACCCGTTGCAGGTGAGGAAGTTGAAGGAATTTTGGGGGAAAGGCGCGCCCGATATCGCAGTCTCGCTGGTGCCCAATTTCAACCGTGCCATTTACCAGGCTTTAGCCTCTGTCAGCCCCAAGACGAAAATGATGTCGGTGTTGACCGACCTCGCCGATTACCCGCCGAATTTTTGGATTGAAAAAGGGCAGACGCAATACTTTGTTTGCGGTACGGCCAAGGCTGAGCGGCAGGCGCTTGATTTGGGCCATGCCCGGGATAGGGTCTTTCGGGTCAGCGGCATGGTACTGAATCCTCGCTTCTACCAACCGATTGAAGTAGACGTGGCAGCCGAGCGGCGCAAGCTCGGGCTGGACCCAACGCTACCCACGGCACTGGTCATGTTCGGTGGCTATGGATCGGCTGTAATGGCCCGGATCGCGAAAAAACTCGATGAAAGCGGCCTGAAGCTGCAGTTGATTTTTGTTTGTGGCAAGAGCACAAAACTTAAAGAGAAGCTGACGGGGATGAAGCTCAAAATGCCTCACTTCATTGAGGGCTTTACGAAAGAAGTTCCCTACTACATGAAGCTGTCCGATTTCTTTATCGGCAAGCCCGGGCCTGGGTCGATTTCGGAGGCGATTCATTTGGGGCTGCCAGTCGTAGTCACGCGCAACGCTTTGACCTTACCGCAGGAAAGATACAACGCCGACTGGGTGACGGAGAACGGTCTGGGTATGGTGTTGAAGCACTTTGGGGAGATTGTTCCAGGCGTAGCAACGATGCTTGAGCCGGGTAAGCTTGCGGGCTTCCAGACCAATGCCCGCAAGATGGACAATCGCGCGGTCTTTGAGATTCCAGAGATCATTGATAAGATTCTGCGATGAGGCTTTGGCTTTGTTTCGCAGCCCTGGCAGTCGCCGGGCTGGCACAGGATCGGTACACGGATTTGGTGAACAGGGTGGCACAGAAGTATCTGGCAGCCCGGAAGGTCGCTGTTAGCGGCATTAAAACACCCGAAGACGCAAAGAAACGCGCAGCAGAAGTGCGGGCGCTGATCTTGAAGCAGATCGGGGGTTTGCCCAGCTATCGTGGGCCGCTCAAGCCAGTGATCACCAAGACCACAGATCGCGGAACATACGTCGTCGAGAATCTGCACTTCGAGTCGCTGCCTGGCTACATCGTAACGGCCAATCTCTATCGACCTAAGACCAGCGGCAAACATCCTGCCGTGCTCTATTCAATCGGTCACTGGGACGAAGGCAAGATTGCCGGCCAGCGTATTGGAGCGAATCTTGCCGCCAAAGGATTTGTAGTTTTGGCTTATGATCCGGTGGGCCAGGGCGAAAGGTTGCAGGCTTACGACGCGCGTTTCGGTCGCAGCCTGATTGGTGGATCCACCGAGCAACACTTTGTTGTCGGTGCCCAGGCATTGCTGGCTGGTGAGAGTGTGGCGCGTTACTTCATTCACGATTCGATGCGCGGCATTGATTACTTGCAGAGCCGGCCAGAGGTGGACCCGAGCCGTATTGGAGCTAGTGGTTGTTCTGGCGGCGGGACACAGACGATGTACGTAGCGGCCCTGGACGATCGCATCAAGGTGGCCGCGCCATCCTGCGTGATGAATTCATTTGAGATGGTGGAAGCCGGGCCAACAGGGGATAGCGAGCAGAGCTTCCCCGGCTTTGTTTCTTCAGGTCTCGATCAGGCCGACTGGGTTTACCAATTTGCCCCCAAGCCCTGGTTAATCTCCTCGACGGCGGATGATTTCTTTACCCCTGCCGGCGCAAAGATAGTCGTCGATCAGGCTAAAGATTTATATCGGCTCTTTGATCGCGAGAGCCTGGTGAAATGGGTAGTCGGGCCAGGCGGCCATGGCACTCCGCTTGTGGTTCGCGAGGCAATCTACGACTGGATGATCCGCTGGCTCAATGATGGCAAGGGCGAGGCTGCAGAGCTTGATTTGCCCATGATGAGTGTCGGAGAACTCTGCGTCTACGACGAGTGTCAGGCACCAAGCCGCGGATTGAGCGAAGTCATTGCCGAGAGTTGGAAAGCGCGTCGCAAGAAGGGCGATGTAAAGAGCATGATCGCCCTCGGTGGCGCACCCACAGGGTTAACCGAAGTGAAGTGGTTGGGCGCGGAGACGCGCGACGAGTTGATCGTGATGGTGAACGACGGCATCGCAGCAGAACGGAGGGCGGAGAGCCTGGCGAAACTGGGTGCGAGGATCAAGCTGGTGAAGCTGCCAGGGGTATCGCCCTCCGGCGGACGCTACAGCGGCGGCTGGATCGATCATACAAGGGCTTGGCTGGTGGGCTTGAACTTGCCAAGCATGAGAGCGAACGATCTCTTACACGAGATTCGCGCTGAACTCGACAAGTACGCAAAGGTTCATGTGCATGCCTGGGCCTGGGGTGGAATTCCGGCATTGTATGCAGCTCATGCTGAGCCAAGGATTGCGAAGGTGTGGCTGGAGAGAATGCCGTACTCGATTGAGATGGCGATGGGGGCAGTGATTCATCGGAACCTGCACGAAGCAATTGTTCCTGGAATTGCGCTTGCCGGTGATTTTCAGGACTTCACCGACAAGCGCTTCTTTATCGTCGATGCGCACGACTGGAATGAGAACCGGATCGAGAAGGCGCTGCCGGGGGTTTACCGCAGGCCCTTCGAACAGTCCGACTCAGAGTTACTAGCTGCCTTTAATAAATACTGACTTGGTGGTGAACTCGCCCTGGGGGGCCTTGATCGCGTTGTCGATGGTCAGGGTCTTACCGTCATCGGAGAGCGTCCAGACTTCTTCCTGAGCGATCTCCATGCCACTGAATTCGCTCTTGGTGTTGACCTTGAGTTTTGCGCCATCCCACTTGGCTTTGACCTTGGCTTCACGGCCACGCATTTTGATGGTTGCTTCCTTACCGTCAGTGCTGTAGCTGCTCTCAGTCTTCATCTCGCCGCGTTCGCCTACCTGGAGAGTCTTGATGCTGATGGCGGGGTCTTTGTGTTCAATATCGCGTTCGATCTTGGAGGGCGGAGGCATCATGCCGAAATCGCTCTTGGCGAGATCGACGACCCAATGGCCGGAAAAATCGGGTTTGTCGGCGGCCATGAGCATGGCAGCGGCCAGCAGAACCAAAAATGCTCTCACAACACAATCTTACGAAATGCTTT
>CAZZGS010000664.1:0-3204 GCA_964653845.1 uncultured Bryobacter sp. | reverse complement strand
GTGTCAAGCCAAATCTACACCGCTGGAATCCCCGAGGTGTGAAGCGAAAAATGAGTAGCTATGCCCTTCGGCCCGCTACCCGAGGCCGCACGGTCCGGCACCAGCGAGTTGTTTACTTCAAAATCAACTGAGTGAACAGTATTTCGGCTAGTAGACGAGTGAGAGTTGGCTGCCTTCCTCCCAGTCTGGGGGCAGGTAGGGGGTTGCTCTGCGGCCCAGGTTTGTTTGATTCCTTATTGCCTCGAAGCGGGCTTCGATTTGTTGGTGGTAGTCGCGGGAGGGGCGGGCGGATTGTTTGTAGGTGGCTTGATAACGCGGAGCTAGATGGGCGTGGTCTCGATCGAGATAGTTGAGGAAGACCTCTTTCGTTGGGCTCTTCAAGAAGAGGACGCCGCCTCCGAACCATTGGGCTCCGTGGACTTTGGCTTGTTGGGCCAGTGCTAACAGTTCTGACTCGGTGTCGTTGATGCCGGGGAGGACTGGGGAGGCGATGACGCCGCAGCGGATTCCAGCGTTTGTCAGGGTTTGCATTGCCGCCAGACGCAGGGCCGGAGTGGGAGCTTTGGGTTCGAGGCCTCTGGCGAGATCGGGGTCTAGCGTGGTGATCGTGAAGTTGATGTAAAGGACGTTGCGGTTTGCTACTTGTTTGAGGATGTCGATGTCTCTGGTTGGGAGGTCGCTTTTGGTGGTGATCCAGAATTTGTGGCCGCTGACGGTTGCGAAGACTTCGAGCATGCGGCGGGTGAGTTCGTAGCGGCGCTCGGCGTGCTGGTAGGGGTCGGTGGCGGTGCCAATTGCTATGGCTTGGGATTTGGGGATGCGCATGAGTTCGCGGCGGAACTCGGAGGTGTTCCAGACTTTGGCGAATATGCGAGTTTCGAAGTCTTCGGGGCGGCGGAGTTCCATGAACTCATGGGTGTATCTTGCATAGCAATATTGGCAGGCCATCTCACAGCCGCGGTAAGGGTTGATCGACCAATTGAAGGAGTGGCGCGAGCCGGCGACGTGGTTGATCCACTTGCCGGTCGCGAGGTGGCTGTAGGACACGGTGCGCTTGGAATCCAAGAGTGGCGCGGCCTCGGCCGCCTTCGCGATACCGACGAGTTGCATAGGGAGAATGCATTTAGTTTCGCCTTTTCTTCTCCATACGTCAAGTGAATTCGTCCACTACAATGGAGATGGCTAAAAATATGAGAGTTAGCGTTATTCTGCCTGCTGCCGGACTTGGCACGCGTATGGGCAAATCGGCAAAGAAGCAGTTTCTTGAGTTGGACGGGGTTCCGATCCTGATCCATACGTTGCGGCGTTTTGCCAGGATTGAAGAAGTGCACGAGATTATTGTGGCTTGCCGCGACGAAGACATGGCCGATGTGAAGGGCATGTTGAGCGGGACTCCTCTCATCAAGCCTGTGAGGCTGGTGGAGGGTGGGGATTCGCGCCAGGAGAGCGTGGAGCATGCGCTTGCTACCGTGGCTGATGATGTCGACCTTGTGGCAGTGCATGATGCGGTGCGGCCGTTTGCCGACGAGATGATGATCCGGACGGTGATTGCGGCGGCAGCGGAATCTGGCGCGGCGATTGTGGGGATAGTTCCTGTCGATACGGTGAAGCAGGTGCATTTGGCTAAAGTGCAGACAACGATTTCGCGCGACCGGCTGGTGCTGGCGCAGACTCCTCAGGTATTTCGGACGGCGTTGCTCAAACAGGCTTTTGAGAAGGCTCGCGAGGACGGGTTTATCGGGACTGATGAATCGAGTCTGGTGGAGCGGCTGGATGTGATTGATGTACAGGTGGTGCCGGGGAGTGATCGCAATATCAAGATTACGCGGCCTCGGGATCTGGATCTGGCTCGGCACTTTCTTGCTGAAGAGAATGGCAGCTAGGTGAGTTACGAGTATCGGAGCGGGCTGGGCTGGGACTCACACCGGATCGCTGCGGGCCGTCCCCTATTGCTCGGTGGGGTGTTAGTAGAGAGCGAGTTTGGGCTGGATGGGCACTCGGATGCAGACATCCTACTGCACGCGATTACCGATGCTTTGTTGGGGGCTCTGGCGCTTGGGGATATCGGAATGCACTTTCCGGATACGGACCCGAGATGGAAGGGCGCTGAGAGTATGCAGTTTTTATTGCATGCGCTGAGCCTGGTGAAGGAAAAGGGTTATGAGGTGGTGAACCTCGATACCACTGTGATTCTTGAGCGGCCGAAGCTGAAGGATTACCGGGTGAGGATTCGCGAGCATATTGCGACTGAGATGGGGCTGAGTGTGGATGTGGTGTCGGTGAAGTTCAAGACGGCGGAGAAGGTGGGGCCGGTGGGTGAAGGCAAGAGCGCCGAAGCGCAGGCGATTGTGATGCTACGCCGACATGAATTCTGAGTTTGAGGTTGTTGCCCATAGTGGTGAGCTCAAGAAGGAGCTTAGGCTCTTTGATTTGGTGGCAATCCAGATTTTGACGATTGTTGGCTATTCATGGATCGGGACGGCGGGGAAGTTGGGCGCGGTTGCGGTTTGAGCCGATGGCGGGTTTTAGGGTGGCTATGAATATCTGGCTTTTGAGTGTTCTGATGGTTTCGGGTCTGGGGGTGCAGATCATGAGCACGCTGCCTTATTGGCCAGGCTTTGAGTGGGCCTGGATCCATAATGAAAAGGGTGTTTTTTTGCAGTGAATTTGTTGTTTATCGCGATGCTGATGCTGGTGGCGTGGCGAGGTTTGGCTTTGGGCAAGTGGATCAGCAATTTCGGTGGCTATGGCCAGATTTTCGTTTATGCTGTGGTGCTGCTTGTCGCGATGCCGAAGTGGCTGGGAGGCAATTTTCTACAGAATGATGAAGCTTTTGTGGTGCCAGCGTTTTCATTGCTGAACTTGAATTTGCTGGGGAAGATGGGTTTTGGGGCGTTGTGTGGGGTGGATGCCGCTGCGGTATTTGCGGGGGAGTGCCGGAGCAAGGATGTGGGGGCGGCCATTCGGAAGTCTGTGATGCTGTCTGCGCCGGCGATTGGAGCGATGATGGTGCTCGGGACAGCAAGTATGTTGACCTTTGTGAAGCCCGAAGCGCTTGATATGGTAATGCCGCCCGTACAGTTGGTGAGCCATGCTGTGCCGGAGTTGACCCAGTTTGTGGCGATTCTGATTGTGATGATTTTAGGGGCTGGCGGGTGTTTGATGTTTAGCGTACTCACACGGTTTCCGATGGTGGCTGGGTGG
>CAZZGS010000663.1:0-3208 GCA_964653845.1 uncultured Bryobacter sp. | reverse complement strand
GTCTGTCGCAATGTAGATGGTCTTGCCGTCTGGGCTGACGGCTGTGTCGCGGAAACGATTCTCAGATTTGAAGTAGCGGGAGAGCTTGCCAGAGGCGGATTTGCCGTCGGCCTTGAGCGGGACGATGTAGAGGGCGCCGCGCTTAAGAGTTGTGACGAAGAGGACACGGTCCCAACCGGGGATGCCGGTGCCTTTGGACTGGTAGTGTTCGACACTTGAGGCCGCAGTTGTGGGCCAGCAAATGTAGTCAATACCTTTGCAGGCTGGGTTGGCGAAGTTATAGCCAGTTTCAACGGTGAAGAGAGTGGCGAGAGGGTCGACCATCGGTTTCTTGAAGGCCGTTTCGGGTTCTCGTGGGACAGAGGGGTGGATTGCGAGATCGCTGAATTTAAGTTGCGAGCAGGGAGTCTTTGCTTCGGCCCAGCGGGCGAATTCATAGGCCTTGTTGTCGCGGAAGCCGACTACGTTGGGCCAGCCGTAATTGCCACCGGCCTTGAGGATGTTGACCTCGTCGTCGGTCTTGGGGCCTTGTTCCGATTCGTAGAGAGTGCCGTCTGGGCCAAAGTCGAGCCCTTGTGGATTCCGATGGCCAAGCGTGTAGACGTGGCTGACTATGCCTTCGATCCTGGGGTTGTCGTTGGGGATTGAGCCATCGAGATTAACGCGTAATACTTTGCCCTGGTAGGCGAAGTAGTCTTTGGCGTCGAGCTCTTGTTGAGTGGGAAGGCGCTGAGACTGTACGACGAGGCAGACGTTGCCGAGTTGGTTGTTGCCCTGATCGCCGATGCTGAAGTAGAGCTTTTTGTCAGGGCCGAACTTGAGGCGTCCGGCGTTGTGGTCGTTGCCGGCGGGGAGACCAGCGATTACGTTCTGCGGGCTCGATAGCGTGCCGGTAGCCGCGTTGTAGGTAAAGCGTACGATCTTGCCGTAGAGATTGCGGTAGCGGCTGTTGGGGTCGGCGATGGTGGGGTCTGGCGGAAGAGTTTCGTCCACGTAGGTGTAGCCGACGTAAACGTAGTCGTTGCCCGTGCCTTTGAGGAGCTCCGAATGGAGGGCCATGCCAAGGAGACCATCCTGACCGCCGGGGGCTGATACTTCGTCGATCGTAACGGCGACGCTGCGCTTGCCAGTAGCGGGATCGACGCGGGTGACACGTTTGCCGGTACGTTCTGTAGTCCAGATCATGTTGTCGGGGCCCCAGGTGATTTCCCATGGGCCGGCGAGGCCGGATGTGACCACAGTCTTGCGGAATTGCTTCGTGGTGGGAAGGACTGAGTCTGGGGAGTCTTGCGCGAGGCAAAAGGTTAAGGTCGAAAGCAGGGTCGCAGCCAGTATGGGATATCGCATGAAATCTACTACATTGGATGATAATAGATGGGCGGTGAACTTATGAAATTTGGATTGATTGCGCTTGCGTTATTTGTGTTGCCTATGGCTTGGGGGAAGGACTTGAAGGATGTGGAGTTTGCCCGTCCTAGTGGGGTTTCTCTGACGCTCGATGCGTGGTTGCCAGACGATGGACGGACACGTGGGGTAGTTATTCTGGTGCATGGCGGGGGCTGGGAAGCTGGGGACAAGCGGACTTATATTGGGCCGTGGTTTACAACACTGACCGAGGCTGGGATTCCGTGGTTTACGATCAACTACCGGTTGGCTCCGACGGATCCGCATCCGGCGGCAGTGGAGGACATTGAAGCAGCTGTACAGTGGCTTCGTTCACATGCGAAGGAGTATCACGTCGACCCGTCGAAGATCGTGTTGATGGGGGAATCGGCTGGTGGTCACCTTGTAGGGTTGGCGGCATTGCGAGGGAAAGTGAAGGTAGCGGGGCTGGTGAGTTTTTATGGGATCCATGATTTGGCATTGTGGAAGCAGCAGCGTGGGGAGTGGCCTCGTAACATTGGATTGTATCTGCCGGGGGCTGATGCGGCAGTGATGCGGGAGGCTTCTCCGATCACCTATGTGAAGCGTGGCCAATCGCCCGTATTGCTAGTGCATGGGAAGGCGGATCGGGGAGTACCCTGGCAGCAGTCCGAGGTGTTTTGCGATGCGGTTAAGAAGGTGGGGGCGAAGTGTGAGATGCAATTGATTGAGGGTGCACCACATGGCGTCGAGAACTGGGAGAAGGAGGCACGGTTTATGGTGTGGAAGGTACCGACGGTTGCGTGGCTGAAGCTCGTGCTAGGACATCACTGAGAGGTATTGAGCCCAGGGGCCGACTTCGTGGCGGTAGCGTTTGGCCATGACGGAGCTGATCTTCTCGATCATAGGGCTCGAAGGGTTTGCCGGGGCCGTAATCGAGAATGATTTTTAGGCGGGGGAGCCAGTCTATTCGCTCGCCATGGATGAGATGGCCGAGGACGGCGTAGGGGCGCCAGGAGCCTGGGCCTTCGGTGGCATGGGTCCAGACGCTGGGGAGATCGCGAAGGAGGGAGTTGAAGACTGCGGGGGTACGTTTGAGGACAGGGAGGCATTCTACGAGAAAAGGGCTAACCATAAGGACATGATAATGATTGTCTAAGCCGAGAAGCTAAGAGGGTTTGAGCAGTTTGATGAGCGGTGCGCAGAGAGCGCCAATTGCGAGACCGGCAAGTGCAGAGATGGTTGCCTGGGTTAGCCATAACACTGCACCTTGCGCTACTGGGAGGGATTGAGAGACAGTCACCGCGACGTTGTGAATCGTTTGCTCTGGAAGCTTTTGGCCGAGTTCGTAAAGGCCATGCAAGATGATGCCGCCACCGACCCAGAGCATGGCCAACATCCCGAGCAAGCTGAGCCCCTGGAGGAAAATTGGCATGCCTTTGACCAGGCTACGACCGGTCATGCTGAGGATTGATTGTTCCGATTGTGCGAGGGCCACACCTAAGTCATCGGCTTTTACAATCAAGGCAACTAGACCGTAGACGGCTACCGTCATTGCGATTCCGACTACGGCAAGACTGAGGCCCTGCATCCAGATTGGCGCAGTTGAGACCGTGCCAAGGGCGATGGCCATGATTTCAGCGGAAAGGATGAAATCGGTTCGGATGGCGCTGGCGACTCGGTCGTTTTCGAGATCTGCTACGTTGCCTGTGGGGAGGGTGCTCTCAGCCGGAATGGGGTGTGGTTGGATGAGATCGACTACTTTGTGATAGCCCTCGACGCAAAGATAAGCTCCGCCCAGCATCAGGATCGGGGTGATGAGCCACGGGGCCAAGTAGCTTAGGAC
>CAZZGS010000662.1:0-3208 GCA_964653845.1 uncultured Bryobacter sp. | reverse complement strand
CAAGCACTCTCTTCATGAACTTTCTCCCTAGATTCTTATCTTAATCGTGTTGTGACCGGTTTGAGAATGAACATATACTGTCTTTTGCTCCGGCATTCCAACTATGAAGATCACAAGCATTGCAGCGTACCGCGTCGAACTTCCTCTTTACGAAGGAAGCTACAAATGGTCTGGAGGGAACTCCGTAGATGTCTTCGATTCGACAGTGGTTGTTGTTTCAACCGATGCTGGAATCTCCGGTTACGGTGAAGTTTGCCCGCTCGGGCCTGCTTATCTCGCCGCTTACGCGAGCGGCGCGCGGACTGGACTCGCCGAGTTGGCGCCTGGCCTAATCGGTCAGGATCCGACAGAACTCGGCAAGCTGAACCGCCGCATGGATCAACTCATGCGTGGGCACCCTTATGTGAAGTCCGCCATTGATATGGCTTGCTGGGACATTCTCGGAAAGGTTGCCAATCAGCCCGTGGTTACCTTGCTGGGCGGGCGCAATGGAGCCGATTTCCCTCTCTATCGCGCCATCTCGCAGGACACGCCCGAACGGATGGCCTCAAATGTTGCTGGCTACCGCGCCCAGGGCTATACGAAGTTTCAGTTGAAGGTGGGCGGGCAACCCGACATCGACATCCAGCGCATTCATGCCGTAGCGGCAGAAATGCAAACAGGCGATGTGCTCATTGCCGATGCCAACACCGGCTGGCGCCAGCATGAAGCCGTGCGGATCGCTCATGCCGTCCGCGATGTAGATGTCTACATCGAGCAACCCTGCATGTCCTACGAAGAATGCCTTGCAGTGAGAAGGCATACAGATCGCCCCTTTGTGCTTGATGAAGTGATCGACGATTTGGCGATGGTCCTCCGCGGGGTCTCTGATCAGGCGATGGACGTGATCAACCTCAAGATCTCGAAGGTAGGTGGGCTGAGCAAGGCAAGGCAGATTCGCGATCTCTGTGTTTCACTTGGGATTGCGATGACGATAGAGGATACCTGGGGTGGCGACATCATCACCTCGGCCATTGCTCATCTTGCCCACAGCACTCCTCCAGAATTGCTTTTTACCTCGACCGACTTCAATAGTTATGTAACGGTAAGCAATGCCGAGGGTGCACCGCAGAGGCAAAATGGCCGGCTCGCGGCGTCGATGGCTCCTGGTCTTGGCGTTACTCCGCGCTTTGAAGTGCTCGGCTCGCCCGTCTTTGAGATCCGCTAGAGCTTCTGGTCTTCAAACATCAGGTAATGGCTTTGGCCCATTCCCAGTTTCTGATAAACAGCCTGCGCCGCCTCGTTTGTGGTCTCAACGTAAAGGCGGAAGCCGCAACAGTCGCTTGCTTTCGCCATGGATTTCACACCCTGGTAGAGGCTACGGTAGACGCCCTGCCCACGAAACTCCGGCCTGACATAAACACTCTGGATCCACCAGAAGACATTGTTGCGCCAGTCGCTCCACTCGTAGGTAATCATGAGGCCGCCAGCGATTTCTGCACCAACTTCGGCCACGACGTAAAAGCCATATTGGGGCCTCGCAAAAAGACCCTCGACGCCTTCGAGGAGCTTGGCCGGATCGAGTCTCAGTTGCTCCGTCTCCCAGGCCATAGCTTCGTTGAAGCTCACAAAGGCTGCGGCATCTCGCAGTTCAGCGCGTCGAATCGTGATGGCGGAGGATGGCATCGATCATTCCTTCGGTAGTGTGTGGTTTGGCTTCGATGGTTGGCTCGACGCCATGCATCTTCAACGTCTCGGTTGTGATTGGTCCAATCGATGCAGTCTTGTATCGATGGATTGCACCGGGCTCGTTAAGGGCTATGAAATTCTTGACTGTCGATGAGCTGGTGAAGGTGATCCAGTCTGCAGCGGGAGCAGCTCCAGATTCGGGGACAATCGTGCGGTAAGCCTCTGCGATCTCAACTGTTGCCCCCATGGCCCTAAGAGCTTCAGGTACACTGTCACGTGCGACTGCGGCGCGTGGGATCAGAATTCGCCTACCAGTCATGTCGTGGCCCTGCAAGGCCTGAATCAGGCTCTCGGCGACATACTCTTCAGGAACAACATCCACCTTGAGGTGCATCTTCTCAACAGCCTTGCGTGTGGCAGGCCCGATCGCACAGAGCTTCGCCCGCAGGCCACGAAGGTCTCGGCTGGAGGCAGCCAGCCGCGCCGAGAATGCCTCAACTGCATTGGCACTGGTGAAGATGAGCCAGTCGTAGCCTTCAAGATCGGCGATCGCGCGATCGAGCGCATCGAAGCTGATCGGAGGGACGATCTCGATCGTGGGATATTCAAGCACTTGCGCGCCAAGGGCCGAAAGTTGAAGCGCCATATCTGGCGCCGATCTGCGAGCCCGTGTGATGGCGATCTTGAGGCCATGCAGTGGCAGCCGCTCGTGCCAATTGAGGTGCTTTCCGAGTTGCGCTACCCCACCGATGTAGATCATTGCGGGTGCCTGGATTTTGGCTTCCGCCAGTGAAGCGATCGTGCCGACTACCGTACTCTGCTCAGGCCTTGTCGCCCAAGTGACGGCGGCGGCCGGTGTGTCTGCCGAACGACCTGCGGCAATCAGCGCGGCGGCCAGTTCTGGAAAGTGGAAAGCCCCCATGAAGATCGCGATGGTGTCCACTTGGGCCACCTTATGCCAGTCGATCGCGTCGGGATGGTGGCCAGTGACGAAGGCAACACAACTGGCATAATCTCGATGAGTGAGCGGGATGCCGGCATAGGCGGATGCGCCGATGGCGGAAGAAATTCCAGGAACTACCTCAAAAGGCACGCCTGCTTTGGCCAACGCCTCGCACTCTTCGCCGCCGCGCCCAAAGATGTATGGGTCACCGCCCTTTAGCCGCACCACCCGCTTCTTTGACTTCCACTGCGCGATCAGAATTTCCCCAATCTCTTCCTGGGGCACAGTGTGGTTGTCACGAACCTTGCCCACATAAATGAGCTCGGCTTTGGAAGCAAGACGCAGGGCCTCCGGGCTCGACAGGTGATCGTAAAGCACAACGTCTGCCGTCTCCAGCAGGCGCTTGGCCTTGACCGTAAGCAGCTCCGGGTCGCCGGGTCCGCTGCCTACCAGGTAGACTTTCACCCCAGCACCTCGTGTGCGCCCCCGGCCTTGAGGCCGTCGGCAACCGTCTTGCCAAGCGCCACCGGGTCTGCGCCGTCAGCGGCGAAGCGGATCACGAGTGCGCCGTCGGGCGATGCAACCACAGATTCGAGT
>CAZZGS010000661.1:0-3211 GCA_964653845.1 uncultured Bryobacter sp. | reverse complement strand
CAGGGCTACGGCGGCTTCGGCGAGTTCTTTGCGTATCTTTTCAGAGAGGTGGACGGCTGGGGCGACTTCTACGACTTTTTGGTGGCGGCGCTGGACGCTGCAATCGCGCTCGTGGAGGTGGACGACGTTGCCGTGTTTGTCGGCGATGATCTGGATCTCGATGTGCTTGGCGCGGCGGATGAAGCGTTCGAGGAAGACGGCATCGTTGCCGAAGGCGGCACCGGCTTCACGCCGGGCTTCTTCGAGTTTGCCCTTGAATTCTTCGGCGTTGTTGACGACGCGCATGCCACGGCCACCGCCACCGAAGGCGGCTTTGACGATGAGGGGAAAGCCGATGGATTTGGCGGCGCGTTCTACGTCTTGCGTTTTTGTGAGGGCTTCCGGGGTGCCGGGGACTACGGGGATATTCGCTTTTTCGGCGAGGGTGCGGGCTGCTGTTTTGTCGCCTAATGCGTCGAGCATGGTGGCGCTGGGGCCGACGAAGGTGATGCCGGCTTTGGCGCAGGCGCGGGGGAGATTGGGGTTCTCCGAGAGGAAGCCATAGCCGGGGTGGATGAAGTCTACACCGATGGAGGCGGCGAGGGTGACGATGCCTTCGGTGTCGAGATAGGCTTCGACGGGGCCTTTGTTTTCGCCGATCTGGTAGGCTTCGTCGGCCTTAAAGCGGTGGAGGCTGAGGCGGTCTTCCTTGGAATAGACGGCGACAGTGCGGAGGCCGAGTTCGTTGGCGGCACGGAAGATTCGGATGGCGATTTCGCCACGGTTGAGGGCTAGAAGTTTCTTCACTTGTGATTTGAATCAGGATAGCGTGGCGGAGGGGGTTGGGTAGATCTGGGTTTCTGGAAATCTGGGTTTATGAAGACGACACTCGAGATTCCGGATGAGTTGTACCGGGCGGTGAAGGCGGCGCTGGAGGGGAGGCGGGTTACTGATGTGGTGATTCAGGGGCTGAGATTGCTAACCGAGAAGCCCAAGGTTGCAGTGAAACGATTGGAGTTTCCGATTATCAAAACATCGAAGCGCAAGGATCTTCCGACGCTGGAACAATTTCAACTGGCGGAAGAGGAGATGTATGAAAACGAGGTAAATCAATTTGTACAGCTTATGCGACGCTAACGTATTGGTGCCCTTGATGTATGCTGCGCATCCGCGCAGCAAGCGGGCACAGCAATGGGTGAGTGGGGTAGACGACGCGGGGGTGCTAAGAGTCTGCAGCATCAGCCACCTAGCATCGTTGCGTATCTTGAATAATCCAGTGCCGATGGGTGCAGATGTTTGTACGGGGAAAGAAGCTTGGGCGGCTTTTGATGGGCTCATGAAAGACAACCGGTTCAACTTCGTGGAGGAACCGGAAGGATTGCGCTTTCATTTAAGGAGTTTGACGGGCATGGTAAATTATTCTCCAAAAGTTTGGCAAGATGCTTATCTGGCTGCATTGGCTCTGGCGTCTGGGAGGAAATTAGTGACGTTTGATCGAGGGTTCGTTTCCTACCCAGGACTGGAAGTGGAAATTCTTGAGAGCTAGTGAATCGGCCACCAGGTTAGAGGTAGTCGAGTGATGCGTGGCTATGAGAAGTAGCCGTTGGGGCCTTGATCTTTTGCCGCACTTGATCTCCGGCTGTGGAAGAATGAAGACATGAAGCGACCGTTTGCCGCTACGGTTTGGCGTGAAGGAAAATCGTTTGTTTCTCAATGCCTTGAGGTGGATGTTGCCAGTCAGGGTGAGACCGAAGAAGAAGCTTTCGAGAACTTGCGCGAGGCACTCGAACTCTACTATGAGCCGCCCTGTGCCACTCGGCCCCCCAAGGTACGCATGATCGAGGTTGAGGTTGGGGCGGCTTAAGCCACTGCCTTTTCGTGAGATCAAGCGTCGACTTGAAGCAGCCGCATTCGTTGAATGCAGCCAGCGTGGGAGCCATGTAAAGTTTGTGCGGCGGGGCAGTCTTGCCGTTGATATTGCGATCGTGCCCAAGAAGTCGGAAGTCCCCTTGGGCACGCTGCGAAGTATTCTCCATCAAGCCCACATTGAGGTTGATGATTGGGAATTGCTTTAGTGCCTGGATTGTAGGCTCTTCGGCAGGTCGAGGACCGGGTTCTTGTCGAAGAAATGGAAGGGGCGGATCAGGAAGCTGTGCCACATGGCTGGCATTACTGGCCAGTCTTCTGACCTTGTGATGTGGTGGAAGCCCAGAGTGTACCAACCAACAATGTCCGTGTTTGCAATTGAGCGGTTGGCTTTAACCCAGTCCGTTAGACCGTCCTTTGCCGTGGAACTGGTTGGGTAGGTTCCGCTGGCGTAGCGCTCGTTTGGGGTGTAGGGCGTGACGTAAAACTGGTGCTCAGAGAAGGAGCCGATTTGCTGGGTTGGGTCGTCGGGGGACATTAGCGATTTGGCGGTTGCTCCTGGCATGATTTCGTAGGCTGTTGGGTAGTTCAAAGGGCCTTTTACCGCCGGGTTCATGAACATCCACATTGAGGGGGATTCTAGTTTGATGTCGAGGATTGCGTCCTTCTCTGTGGCTGCCATCATGGGCTGGGTGACCCAGATCGACTTACGCATCGGATCGTTTTCGATTCGCTTGGGAACCATCTTGTGGAGCATGAAGGAGTTGCTTGCGCCGTCGACGTCCATGTCGAGACGGTAGCTGAAGTAGTGGTCGTGGTTGACTCCAACAGTATGCTCGGCTACGTATTGGCCGGTGTCGGTTGCATTGTGGCTGTGGTCGGCGGGGAGCTTTTGGGCTGTTGCTTTTGTTTCGATTACTCCGGTGGCTCCTACGGCAACTTCGATGGTGCCGTCGGGGTCGAAGCGCCAGTCCATGATGTAGTCGTAGTTGCCGATGACTGCGGTGGTGCGGAGGACGAGTTGACGGTTGGGACGGCCGTAGATTTGGCCGTCTTCGCCGTGACGCCATGCCGGGGTGTCGAGGCTTCGCTCGAAGAGGCAGGCCAGGTTGGAGTGGAGCTTGGGGGCACCGGAGTCTGTAGCGAAGATGGCGTCAAAGTAGGTGGCGTGGCTGGGGCAGTCGAGGCCAATTTTGAGGGGCTTGATGAAGGGGCTGACTGAATAGAACTGGCCGGCGTCGATGAAGGCGCGGTTGCTCCAGCCGTTGGTGGAGTCCATGTAGGGAACGAAGAGTTCGCTGACGTGGCCTTCGTACATGACCGAGCGGGGCTTGCCTTTGTCGATCACCTTGACGAGGTTGAGGAC
>CAZZGS010000660.1:0-3211 GCA_964653845.1 uncultured Bryobacter sp. | reverse complement strand
GGAGTGTCCCCTATTTATCCAACTGCGGTTTGTCTCACTTTAGGGGTGCACTACACCAATCCGCACCGCATCGTCGGTACCAGTCCAGTAGCCTTTAAACCAAACCAAAGCGTCGCGCAAGCCAGGAAGACAAATACTTCTCCAAAACGTGATAACTGAGCGTAGCAACGCACAGGGCAGCTCCGAAGCAGCATATAAAGAGTGGAATCAGGAAAAGTATCGGCCACTGCTTTGTTGGAAATAACGAGAAAGCCCCAAAAAGAACCAACTTGATCACAGTGCCATGCACTAGGTATAGCGAGTAGCCTCGTTTCCCAATCCAAATTAGCAGTCTGGATAAAGCATCTTTAAACGTAGCAAACCCTGTGGCCTCGGCACTGAACAAGAGGAGAACCATTCCAGAAACGGCACCAATTCCTGAAAGGACAAAGAGAAAGGAATAAAGCTTCGAGGGATTCTGGAATTGGTAAATTTCAAATCGCGCAGCCAGTAAAAAACCACATCCGAACAAACCCGGCCAGAAGGAAGATGCACCACGAAAGCCTATCTTCTTTTTCAGAGTTGCTTCTGAAATCAGGCAACCTGCCGGAATGTAAGCCATTCGAATAAAGCCCATAGAGCTGTAGTAGTGGGCTGCCAAAATTCCAATCATGACAGCAAACCAAAGCCAGACCAGTGAAAATCGATCTCGGAATATCAAGCGATAGATTCGGGCAAAAAGAGGGAGAGTAATATAACCGGCAAAGATGAAACTGAGTGTCCACGAAACGGTCATTACTGGGCGGGCTGGGAAAAAGCCCGGAATCAGAACCAGTTGTTGGAAAAACGACTCTAAAATATTCTGTTGGGGTGACATCTTGGAATAGGAAGGCGAAACGAATCCCAATAGCAGGCCCGAGAACACGATAATTGCATAAAGTGGATAAATCCGAATTGCTCGCTTGGCCAACGAATGGAAATAGCGCCCAGGATGATCGGACTCCGCCTTACCAATCAGGAATCCTGACAATAGCAGCAGAATGTTTGTTCCGAGGCCTCCACAAAATCCAGACACCGAACCCAGCAGCGGACTCGTTCCTTCAGACTCGAAGAAAGGCAAGCTCAAACCGATGAAGTGGAATGCCAGAACCATTGAGGCAGCAAATCCACGAAGGATATCCAAACTGCTAAATCTATTTTTCATTTCAGTGTTGGCGGATCAAGGCAAGATTAAAACAGCCTTTGGCCTCAAACCCAATTCACTCCCAAAGGAAGTGTCATATTGTCAACATCGAGTGTTTTCATCTGGAACTTGAGTTGGCACCGCACAAAAGTGAGGTAGGGTCCTGATTCATGTAGAGTTCCAACGTAGTTTACCACTGGTTAAGGCCATCCCATTTCACACTTGACCGAGTTGAAGGCTCCAACTGCTCAGGGGCTGAAGGCCGTCGAAAAGCATTGAATCAACTTCACAATCCCAGCCACAGCACCACAGCAATTGCCACCACTACCCCGCGCGGCAACGTCCGCCCCAAACCGGTAGTCACATCCAGCTCGGGCTTGGCAATATAAGGTGCGATACCACGGCCCAGACTCGTCACCACAAACCAGCTTCGCTTCAACGTCTCGCCAAGCGCACCGCGAATCAACACCAGCCCCAAGGCCACAACTCCACCCAAAATCGAGCTGATCAAGAACATGCGCAGCCACTGGTCAATACCCATCAGCGCCCCCAGAGCTGCCATCAGTTTCACATCCCCACCCCCGGTTGCCCGCAATACAAACAGAGGCAAGTGAATGGCTAGCGCCAGACCCAATCCTGCCGCAGCAAAGGGCCAATCATTCAATAAAAATCCAGCCATGGCCCCGCCGAGACAAAGCCAGTTTGGAATCCGCCGCTCGCGCCAATCCCATAGCCCCGCTCCAAACGAGAGCAATAGAATCGCGCCGATCCGTAACCCGGTTATTTCCAATCCCTGCGCACCCCGCTCCAAATCATCCAATAGGCGAAACAAACCGTCACGATATTTCCAAACAAGATCGCCACAGATTCAGTCTCGCCCGACTTCCACCACGCTGCAATCTTTCCTGTAAGCAGGAACATCCCAACCACCGCACGAGGGAACCCCCAATTCCGGGCCTTTTGTACAAAGAGCAATCGCCCCTGAGGCAGCATTGTCCAGACAAACACAAATAAGGCAGCCGCAGCACTCAGGATCGTCCCCACCCCAGGGCTTAACCACGCCACATAAGCACCAGTCGATCCCCACACAAGAGTCACAGCCAGCATCAATCGCCGCGCCCAATTCTTTTGCGCCACAAAACCGGGCAGGGCAACCAGCATCGCAATCAATAGCACCACAGCCAGCAGCGGCTTCTGTATTTCAAGAAAGTACCGCAGGGCATGAAAAACCCAGAGCGCTCCACAAACGGAGGCCACTACCAGGTGTTGGTGAGACACGGCCATCAATGTCTTAAGAACCCGTTCCGCCCATCGGTATGTACGCCCTCGTGTTGCCTCCAGGCGAGTTGACCCTCAAGCAATCCCGTATTCACGGCCTAATCATATGCGATCTTCCACGCATCGTATCCACCTATCAAATTTGCAATGTCCACAAACCCGCCCCGCCGTAACAAACTCGTCGCGATCGAACTTCGGTACCCACCCTTACAGTGCACCACCAGCAAGCCATCCTTAGATATCTCACCCAGCCGCTTCTCCAGCTCTCCTAGCGGAATCCACTGCGAGCCTTCAATCGAGCCCCCCTCGCGCTCCCCGGCCTCGCGCACATCCAGCACCCTCACCGGTTCCTTCGCACGTAACTCCTCAAACTCCTGCGCACTCAATTGCGGAATGTACTCCAGCAATTTCCCGTCGTGAATCCAGCCGATCACCCCATCCTTCAAATACCCTGCGATATTCTCGACACCCACCCGCGCCAGCCGCAACTGCGATTCCCTCACATGCTCCTCATCCTCACCCAGCAAAATCAGCTTCCGGTCGAGGCCAAGAATCCGTGCTGCCCACGAAGCATACTGCCCGGTCAACGCAATATGAACAGACCCCGGCACATGCGCCACCGCAAACTCCATCGCCGGCCTCGTATCCACCACCAGCGCCCCTTGAGCCTGTAACTCAATCACTTGGGCCGCGCGATAGGCCTCCAAAACAGGCAACTCCGACAACGCCACAGCCCCACGCCGATTCATATCCACATCACGCGCAAAATAC
>CAZZGS010000659.1:0-3220 GCA_964653845.1 uncultured Bryobacter sp. | reverse complement strand
CAGTAGAAGTGCACCGTCTCGACGCAGCAGCCGAAGTCACCACCATGACCGGCAAGCGCAGCTTCCCTGCCGGCAGTTATGTCATCCGCATGGATCAGCCCTACTCACGCATGGCCGACATGCTGCTCGACTTGCAGTACTACAACGTTAATGACACCAACCCATATGACGACACCGGTTGGAGTCTCGGCTATCTACGCAACGTAGAAACGGTCCGCGTCACCGACGGCGCAATCCTGAAAGCACCGATGACCCTGGTGAAGGGTGTCCCACAACTAAACAGCACCGTAAGCGGCGTCAGCTCAGCCAAAGCCTGGGTCATCCAGCACACCGCAGACAACAATCTCGCCAGCTTCCGCTTCGCCCTCAAAGACGTGAAGATGTGGTCGGCAGAAGCTGCCTTTGAAGTAGCCGGTACAAAGTTCAACCCCGGCGCAGTCATCATCCCGGCAGAAAACGCAGCACAAGCAAAAGTGGTCGAAGCAGCCAAAGGCCTTGGGCTGAAGATCACCGCAGTCGACACCATTCCAAGCGTCTCAAAGCACGAACTTGCCGCTCCAAGAATCGCACTTGTCCACACCTGGACCAGTACTCAAAACGAAGGTTGGGTTCGTTTGGCCCTCGAAGCGGCAAAGGTCCCCTACGACTACATCAGTGACCAGAAGGTGGCTCAAATCGGCGACCTTCGCGCGAAGTACGACGTCATTCTTTGGGGCCCAATCAATGGAACCAGCCAACGCATCGTCAACGGCATCCCCAAGCGCGCTGGCGAACCAGCCATCCCGTGGAAGGCCTCTGAACTCACCCCCAGCTTCGCCACCGGTCCAGACCAGACTGACGACATCCGCGGCGGTATGGGCCTCGAAGGAGTCCTGAATCTGCGCCGCTTCGTCGAAGCCGGCGGCCTCTTCATGACCATCGGTTCCAACGCCTCGATCCCGATCGATTACGGGATGATCGAAGGAGTCAACATTGTCTCCACCCGCGAACTCCAGGTACGCGGCAGCGTCGTCATGAGCCAGGTCACCGACAAACTGAGTCCCATCGTTTACGGCTATGACGAAAAGATCCCGGTCTACTTCAACGTTGCCCCCGTCTTCCAGGTCAGCACCACCGGCGGAATGGTCCAGGGTGGCGGTGGTCGTGGTCAGGCAGCAGGCGCTGCCGGTCGTCCCACCGGTCGCGGTGGCATCAATGACCCTGACGTCGTCCAGGCCCGTCCCTATCAGGAACCGCCCCGTCAGCCAGCCTTGCGGCCAGGCGAAGAGCCCCCGATCAGCGCTGAAATCGCCGAAGCCATGCGCGCCTACATCCCACCCTCGGACATGACCCCGCGTGTGGTCATGAAGTTCTCCCCCGTAAACGAACTCCTGATTAGCGGCATGCTCGCCGGAGGCCAGGAACTCGCAGGCAGGCCTGTTGTAGTTGACGTCCCCGTCGGCAAGGGGCACGTGGTTCTCTTCGCCAATAACCCCATGTGGCGTCAGCAAACCCAGGGCAGTTGGTTCCTCGTCTTCAACGCCGCCATGAACTACGCCAATCTCAATGCGGGCCGCCTCAAGAGCGCACCCACAACAGGATCTGGCGCAGAAGATGACGATCAGTAAAGTCTGAGTCCACGAAATGCAGAAGCCGCACGTCTATGTTGATGAGTTGTGATTTTGAAAAGCCTTATTTTCGCCCTTTGTTTGCCATTATGGAGCGCCAAGTTTGCGGTGCTGGAAAGTGGCTCCCATCTGCAATTTGATCGATGGGAAAAGCAGGGCTCAGAAATTCTGCTCCACAGCAACGGCGGGACGCTTACCCTTCGCGCCTCCGATGTCATTGAATTTATTGAAGAAGCAGACCCTGTAGCACCGGTTGTGGCGATTCCTGCACCACCGCCGGTCCTGAAACCACAGCCCGTCAAGTCCGAGCCCAAAGAAGTCATTGCAGAGATGGCAGCCCAGTATGGCTTGCCCGAAAAATTTGTTTCTAGCGTCGCAAGAACTGAAAGTGCTTTTCGAACCAATGCAGTCAGCCCCAAAGGCGCAATCGGCGTCATGCAATTGATGCCCGGCACAGCAAAAGACCTGGGCGTCGACCCCAACGACGTGCGTCAAAATATCGAGGGCGGAACAAAGCTCCTACGCGACCTGCTCGTCCAATACCAGAACGACCCAGATCAGGTGAGAAAAGCTTTAGCCGCTTATAACGCCGGTCCCGGCGCGGTCGCCAAATACGGCGGCGTTCCTCCATACCGGGAAACCCAGCAATACGTACAAAAAGTTTTGAAGAACTATCAGGGTGCCAAGTAAATGTCAACTGAACGCGTAGCGCTCAAGAATACCGAGCAGGAAGAGATCGACGCCAAGCGCCTGGCGATGCGCTATCGCGCTGAATTTGTCGACCTGCGCAACGCCGAAATCGATCACGACCTCTTCCGTACGATCCAGGTCGACCTGATGTTCCGCTACAACTTCGTGCCGCTGCACTCGGATGGCAGCGTTCTCGAAATTGCAATTGCCGATCCGCGCAACCTTCAACTGGTCGACGAGCTAAGCTCACTGCTTGGCAAGAAGCTGAAGATCAAGGTGGCAACGCTCAGCCAGATTTCAGACCGGCTCAAAAAAACCGAGCAAAGCCAGCGTGTGCTCGAAGAGGTCACCGAAGGCTTCACCCTCGATGTCGTCGGCGACGAAGAGAACCCCGAAGAAACGCTTTCGATCGACAAGCTCAGCGCCGATAGCGATACAGCCCCGGTAATCCGCCTGGTCGACACCACCATCTTCAACGCCCTTGAGCGTAGAGCCAGCGACATCCACATCGAAACTCGCGACCAGGAAGTCGCAATCAAGTACCGCATCGACGGCGTGCTGCACTACGCTATGCCTCCAATTGCCAAAGACTGGCACTCCGCCATCATCTCCCGCATCAAGGTTATGAGCGAGCTAGACATCGCCGAGCGCCGCGTCCCGCAGGACGGCCGTTTCCGCGTGCGCTACAAAGGCAGGCTGATCGACTTCCGTGTCTCGATCATGCCAACAGTCCATGGCGAAGACAGCGTACTTCGTGTCCTCGACAAAGAAAGCATGAGCGAGAAATTCACACGGCTTTCGCTCGAGGTTGTAGGCTTTGCCGAAAAAGACGTTGTCAAATTTCGCCGCTACATCAAAGAACCCTACGGCATGGTGCTCGTCACCGGCCCCACCGGTTCCGGTAAGACCACCACCCTCTATGC
>CAZZGS010000658.1:0-3222 GCA_964653845.1 uncultured Bryobacter sp. | reverse complement strand
ATGTTTAGGCAGAGCCAGTCTTTCGAGTCGAGGCGGATGCCGAATTTGCCATCGGGCGACCAGGCGTAATTGTTATTGCGCTGCTTGCCGAGCAGTTTGCGCTCGCCGGTGAGGGTGTTGACGAGGTATTGATCTACGGTGCGTGCGTCTTCGTAGTCAGCGCTGAGGCGGTAGGGGCGATCATCGGATCCGAAGGCGAAGAGTCCACTTTCGTTTGGCGTGATCTCGGGTAGTTCAGGGCTTGCGAGTTGGACGATCTTGGAGTCGGCAATGTGTAGGACGGCCCGGTAGCTGCGGTTGCGGTCCTGAGCAGCACGAACCTTCTGCATGGGCTGGATTGCTTCGTCTTTCCAGTGCCAGAGGTCGTAGTTCACCTTTGGGCCTTCTTCTTTCTTTACGTTCAGCTTTTCGGGCGCGGTGGGGAAGAAAAGGCGGGCACCGTCGCGAGAGAAGCTGAGCGTGCCACGGTCGGTGATGCCTTTGGTGACGACGGCTCTGGCTGCGATGGGTTTGCGATCCCAGAGGTAGACGCTATCGGCGGAGAGGAATGCCAATTGGGTTTGTTTCTCATCCCAGGTGAATTTGGAGTATTTGGCTTTTGAGCTCACCAGCGGCAAAGGGGTGCCATCCCAATTGGAAATGTTCATCGCAATGACGCCTTCAGCGGTTGCGTAGACCAGCGAGAGGCCATCTTTGCTGAGGGCGTAGTCGGTGACGCCTGTGAGGGTTTTTTCTGCAGCGTCGCTGAGGCGGCGGAGGATGAGAGTTTTGTCCTTGTCGTCCTTGAGGTATGCAATGAAGGATGTGGCTTCAGACGGGAGTTGATAGGATTTGACGTCTTCAATCCGAGTGGCTTTTGAGGTGGTCAGTTCGATGAGAACGAGGCCAGTTTTGCCCTTGTCGACGCCCTTCTTGGGGAATGTAGAGAAAGCTACGTATTTAGCGTCAGGAGAGAAAGCGATGAGGCTGGTGCGTTGCACCGGAGGGCCTTCACGCTCTGGATCTGGAGCTGGAGGAGGTGGGCGCAGACCGGCGGCTTCACGGATTTCGACGTTGGTGACGAGGTTGCGAATGACAACTTCACCGTCTGCGTCCTGTGGGTATAGAGCGTAGCCGAGGTAGTTTCCTGTAGGCGAGAGTTTTTGCCCCGAGATGGATCGCCAAGAGTCGGTATCGGAGTATGTCATGGGGCGCTTGGATTGCGCCGTGAGGATAGAGATTACAAGAAGAGGTAGAAGCAGGCGGGTTGGCCACATATTCCCGACAGTTTAGCGCCTTCGCGATTGCTTCGCTACACTGGTGAAATATGAGTGAAAACGAGGCCACACCGCCACCGGCAAGTTTCGAATTCCTCATCGCGTCGTTCATCATGCAAGCGCAGATGCAGTTGGGGATGTTCGCGATGCCGGGTACCGAAGGCGAAGAGCCGCAAAAACCGAATCTGGTTTATGCGAAGCATTCGATTGATCTACTGGGCGTGCTTGAAGAAAAGACTAAGGGAAACCTTACGCTTGAAGAAAAGCGGATGCTTGAGAATTCGCTGACGGAGCTACGGTTTCGATACGTTCAGGCGATTGCCGGGGAACAGAAGTAAGAGACTTGTCGCAATCGGTTCGCATTACTGTTTTGGGTTCAGGGACCAGTGTGGGCGTGCCCATGATTGGTTGCTTTTGCCGTGTTTGCCGGAGTGCCGATCCGAGAGACAGACGGCTGCGGCCGAGTATTGCAGTGCAGTTTGACGGAAAAGTCGTTTTGATCGACGCCGGGCCTGATTTTCGTGAGCAGGCCTTGCGGGCTGCCTTGCCCAGGATCGATGCGATTCTGTTGACGCATGCTCATGCGGACCATATTTTGGGATTGGATGACGTACGGCCTTTCAATTTTATGCAGCGTGAGAGCATCCCGATTTTTGCCACTCGGGATGTGATTGAGGCTGTCGAGCGTATCTATTGGTATGCGTTTTCTGATGCACCGACGCAATCGACCAAGCCCAGGCTGGTGATGACGGAAATAGACACTGAAGCGTTTGAGGTGGGCGGGCTGAAGATCCAACCCATTCCGCTGCACCACGGCAAAGGCCGCAGTACTGGCTACCGATTCGGCTCAGCAGCCTATTTGACTGATCACAATCTGATTCCGGAAGAGAGTATGGCGCTGCTTGAAAATCTGGATGTCCTGTTTGTCGATGGACTTCGATACAAGCCGCACTCGACTCACTCTCACATCGCCAGAAGTCTGGCGAACATTGAGCGTCTAAAGCCACAACGGGCTTACCTGACCCATATCTGTCATGACCTCCCGCATGCGCGAACGGAGAGTCTCTTGCCTCCCCACGTCAGGCTGGCCTACGACGGACTTGAGATCTCTGTAGGTGCCGCACCGGCGAGGAGCGCGCGTCCAGAGAACGTCGAGACAAAAGTGTACTGGAATTTGGCGGACTTGCCCGCAGACTTTGGGCCGAGCGCGGTGGCAATCGGGAATTTTGACGGAGTGCATGAGGGGCACCGGCAAGTGCTTAAACGTTGTCAGCAGATTGGCGCAGACCGATGGCTTAAACCGACTGTGTTGACGTTTCATCCACACCCGAAGAAGTTGCTCTCGCCGTCAACCGCTCCTGAATCCCTGGAGCCCATAGAAAAACGAATCGAGCGGATGGCCGAGTGTGGGATCACTCAAGTTGTGGTGCTTCCATTTGATGCAGAACTCGCTGCCTTGAGCGCGACCGAGTTCATCCGGAAAGTTCTTTCTGGAAAGCTGGAGGCGAAGGCAGTGCTAGTGGGGGACAATTTCTGTTTTGGTCACAGGGCGAGCGGAAACGTCGATTTGTTGAAGGAAATGTCCGCCAAATTCGGTTATCAGGTGGAGATTACCGAGGCTGTGAGTACCAAGGGGCGGGTGGTGTCGAGTACGTTAATTCGCGAATTGTTGGCCCAGGGGCGTGCGGGACTAGCCAATCGCTTGCTAGGCTATGAGTTTTGCCTCGAAGGAAATGTTGTTTCCGGTCAAGGCATCGGGCACAAGCAAACCGTGCCTACGCTGAACCTGGATCTCAAGCCATTAATTCAGAGCAAACGCGTGATTCCGAAAGCCGGAGTTTATGTCACGCAAACACAGGATTTGAATGATGGCCGCACCTGGCCGTCGATCACAAATATCGGATACCGCCCCACGTTCGGGGGTTCCGAGTTGAGCATTGAAACCTATCTGCTCGAAGCGTTAACC
>CAZZGS010000657.1:0-3231 GCA_964653845.1 uncultured Bryobacter sp. | reverse complement strand
AGTTGAGAGCGTGCTTTTGGCGGATGGAGCCGGGGACGGTTTCAGAGATCAAGGTTTCGATAGAATCGGCATTGACAGTGGCGAGCATCGCATCGATCTCGCGGGGTGACGGACCGATGTGTCTTCTCTCAAATGTAGTTGCAGCAGTATTTGGACGCATGTGCGCTACCCTCCTCAAGGTTTAGCGCCCCATCTGTCGTTGCTGCCTGAGAGTGTTATCCCGTCGGCGGGTCTGCGGCAGTGCCACAGGCCTCTTTCCAGATTTCCATCACGCGACGGTCCTTTTTGCCTGAGAGTTTCCGGGGCGGTTGCTCCTTCGGCGCTGCACAATCGAGAACTGTACAGTCTCTCCCGTCTGCGAACTTCTATTATGGCAAATGGAAGTCGTAGTTGTGTTCGACTTTTGCGATGCGGAAGGTATATTTCGCGTACCGCTGAGTGGAGGAGAAGATGACAGGGTAATAGGGAGCGTCAAAAATTGGACCTAGCGACATGCTTCAAGTTTGCTAGATTGGGGAAACGAATGAGCGATCCTCAGACTTTACAAGTGACGCCACTAAATACGGTACATCGCCAGATGGGCGCCAAAATGGTTGATTTTGGCGGCTGGGACATGCCGGTGCAATACCGTGGCATTCTCGATGAGCACAAGGCTGTGCGCACGGGGGTGGGTGTTTTTGATGTTAGCCACATGGGTGAGATTGTGGTGCGGGGGCCGCAGGCGCTGGAATTAGTGGACTGGGTTTCGTCGAACGATGCCAGTAAGTTGGCTGTGGGGCAAGTTCATTACAGTGGATTGCTTTATGAGCATGGCGGGTTTGTCGATGACATCCTGGTGCATAAGGTGAGCGACGATGAGTACTTTATCTGTGTAAATGCTTCGAATCAAGATAAGGACTTCGAACATATCGTTGCGCATAACAAGTTTCAAGCGACTGTTGAGAATGCCGGGGCGCGGTATGCGCAGATTGCCGTGCAAGGGCCGAAGGCGCTTGAGGTTTGTCAGAAGCTGACTTCTTCTGTGCTGGCGCCGATTCAGTATTACTGGTTTGTGGATGGTGAGTTTGCCAGTTTCGAGGCGCGGATTGCGCGGACCGGGTATACGGGTGAGGACGGGTTTGAAATTTATGTGTCGCCGGATGCAGCCGTGACGGTGTGGGAAGCGATTCTTGCGGCGGGTGCGGAATTCGGGATTCTGGCCTGTGGGCTTGGGGCCCGGAATACATTGCGGCTTGAGGCGAAGATGGCTTTATATGGCCATGAAATCGATGCTTCGATCTCTCCGCTTGAGGCCGGGCTTGGCTGGACGGTCAAGATGGACAAGGGTGACTTTGTTGGCAGGACGGCGCTGGCTGAACAGAAGGCTGGCGGAGTGAAGCGGAAGCTGGTTGGATTTGAAATGCGTGAGCGCGGCATTGGCCGCGATGGTTATGAGATTGAAGTAAATGGCGAAAAGGTGGGCTGGGTGACCAGCGGAGGACCTGCGCCAACCCTGAACAAAAATATTGGCCTGTGTTATCTGCCAAGTGATCTGGCGGTGCCCGGCACCAAGATCAAAGTTGTGATTCGCGGCGCCGGTGTCGAAGCCGAAACCGTCCCTACCCCCTTCTACAAGCGAGCGAAATAATACATGTATCCAGAAAATTATACTTACACCAAAGAACATGAATGGGTTGCAGTTGATGGAGATACCGGTACTATCGGTATTACTCACCATGCCCAGCACGAACTCGGCGATATTGTCTATGTGGATCTGCCCAAGATCGGGTCGATGGTTGGACAACATGCCACGTTTGGCAGTGTCGAGAGCGTGAAGGCTGTCAGCGATATCTACAGCCCGGTGAGTGGCGAGGTAATCGAGATTAACGATTCGCTGACCACGGCACCTGAGAAGCTGAATTCCGATCCCCATGGCGATGCCTGGCTGATCAAGGTGAAGCTGAAGGATCTGGCTGAACTTAAGAGCGAAGGCATGATGACCGCTGCGGATTACACCAAATACGTCGGCGTCTAAAGTGCTTCGCGACCTGTTGATTATCATCGCCCTGGTGGTGGCTATGCGTGTGGCCTTTCTCACGCAGCCCATCCAGGGCGATGACATTTATTACCTGGCCGGGGCGCAGTATGCGCAGACGAATCCGTTGCATCCGCATCAGGCTTCGTACCTGTTTCATGGACGCATGGTGTCTATGTCGGGGCATCCGCATCCGCCGCTGAATGCGTTTGTGCTTGCGGGGTTATTGGCTTTGTTTGGGGAGGTGCGGGAGGTGCCTTTTCATGCCGTTTATGGGCTGTTTAGCCTGATGGCGGCTTTGGGGATGTACTTTTTGGCGCGGCGCTTTTGCGGGTTGCCGTTGGTTGCAACTTTGCTCTTTTGTGCTGTGCCGGCCTTTGTGGTGAACGGAAATTCGTTTGAGAGCGATTTGCCGTTTCTGGCTTTTTGGATGGTGGGGATGGCTGTGTTTGTGGAGGCGTTGGAGCGAGGGAGTATGGGTTGGCTGATGGCGGCCTCCCTGCCCCTGGCGTTTGCGGGCTTAGCCGCTTATCAGAGTGTGGTGGCAATTCCGATCTTGTGGTTCATGATTGGGAGGAGGCGGCCGGTGTGGTGGTTGGCTTATCTCGTGGCACTTACGCCTGCGTTTGTTTTGATTGTGTATCAGGTGATGGAGTCGACTGGCGGGAAGGCGCCTCCGCTGGCGGTGACGGCTGGGTATTTCAGAGAGTATGGTTTGCAGCAGTTTGCACTGAAGGTTCGAAATGCTAAGGCGCTGATGGGGCATATGGGCTGGATGGTGTTTCCGCTGCTGCCGATCCTCGCATTTCGGTCGAAGTGGTTGCTTGTGGGCTTGTTGTGGGCATTTTTTGAATGGAATCCCTTGTATCTGGTGGGGGTGGTGGCTTCGATTGGATTACTGACGCAAGAGACGCGGAAGTATGGATGGTGGCCGCATGTGTTCTTTGCGGCATCGCTGGTTTTGTTCTTTGCGGGGTCGGCTCGATACCTTTTGCCTATGGCTGCACCGGTGGTGTTGATGGTGGTGTCGAAGCTGGAGGATCGACCGGTGTGGCTCTATGCGGGGTTTGGTTGTAACTTAATTTTGGGGCTGGCGCTTGCGTTTAGTAATTATCAACATTGGGCTGGTTATCGTGACTTTGTTAAATTGCACCAAGCGGAGATTGCCGGAAGCCGGGTTTGGGTGAATGGTGAGTTTGCCCGGTATTATGCAGAAG
>CAZZGS010000656.1:0-3235 GCA_964653845.1 uncultured Bryobacter sp. | reverse complement strand
GGGTTGGTGGTTGCGGCAGTGTTGGCGGGCCTGGGCGATAACTTGGTCGGTGTCGCGAGGGTCGCCGTCAGTAGGTAGAACATCGTAGGCCCCTGCATTGCGGATCTGTGAGGCCAGGCTGTGAGTGTAAGGTTCGAGGAGGATGACGATTGGGACGCTTGAGTTGGCTTCTGCGGCGAGGTCGATGAGCTGGATAGCTTCTTCGAGGCCGCCGCGAATGACTGCGACGAGGCATTCTGTGCCGCGCTCGGAGAGGAGATCAATGGCCTGTTCGAAGCCAGGCCCGGCGTCGAATTGGTCGAATCGTAAAACTTCCATCACAGACTCCATCGTTGGGGTGGCGGAGTTTCTTTAAGGTTAAAAAGTACTTATCCTTCAATAGTTTGCGGAGGTATTGCGTGTTACGGATGTAGACTTGCCATGCTTGAATCAATCTATTGCACAATAAAAGAACTATGGCTGAAGTTACGCTCTCCACGCGCAACCGAATTGACGTCCCTTCAGAGGCGAGGGAAGCGCTGGAGGTGAAGTGGCCCTTGCCCTAGCGGAGACTCTTGAATTCGTCCATCAGCCATTTGGGTTCGGCTGGCTCGTAGATAATTTTCATCCCTTTTCCGGCGGCCCAGCGGTGGAGCCAGGAGATCCCGTTTGTGCCTGTATAGCCGTCTTTGAGCTGGTAGGCTTCGTCCTTTAGTGCTTCTTCGATTGGGATAATTTTGTAGCCTCGCTTCTCGAAAAGCTTTAGCAGGTCTGGCATCGTGTCGGCGTTGAGCTGGTTGGCATGTATTAGGAGGATCTGCGGAATTTCTCTGCCGACAATTTCGAGGGAGCGCTTTTCGAAGAAATCGAAGATTCCGTCCATGTACTTTACGTATTCTTCGCGGACGCGTTGGGGATATTTTGAGCTTGTGTAGACGCGGGCGAAGAGCCAATCGGAAGTGTCGAGGGTGACCGGTGCGACTTCGTAGTTGTGCTCTTTGAGGAAGGCGGCAAGGGCTTGTTTGGTCTCCTCAGTTGGCCCGGTGTGTAGGAAGGGGTGGCGGAAGTAGCGAGGCTTGGTTCCGCCTCCGGCCTGGCGGATGGCCGGCTCGGCACGGAGGATGTCGGCTTCGTACTCGGCGAGTGGAATCTTGTTGAGATCTGGGTGCGAAAAGGTGTGGTTGCCGATCTCGGCACCTTGCTTGCGCCAGAGCTTGAGGAGCCTCGCGACGCCGGCTTCGGTGTAGTCCCGGGCTTGCCCTGGATTGACGTAGATGCTGACAGGGACGCCTTTGAGGGCCGCTGTTAGCTTCGAGGTCATGGCGAGTGTGCTGTCGAATTTTCTTGGACCGGGGGAATCGCCGCCGCGAGGGAGGTCGTCGATGGTGATCGCTAGCTGGCGGGTTTGGGCTAGCGCGACGGTGGCCATTAGGAAGGCGACTGGGAGTCTCAGGATTTGCCTCCCCCGACGAACATCACAATCTCGATTTGCGAGCCCGCTTCGACCGGGGTTGCATCCCAGGCGGCCTTACGGACGATTTCTTTATTGAGCTCGACGGCCACCCGGGCTGTGTCGATCTGGAGGTGCTCGAGGAGGCCTCGGACGTTAAGGGAGGCTGGAATTTCGTGACGTTTACCGTTTATCTCGACTGAAATCAACTGCTTTGTAACCTTCTTTCGTGAGAGGACGTTTGACCGCCCTCCGAAACGAACAGTATAATTAAAAGAAGGTAAGCTTCCGCGTCGAAGTAGTTTTTTAAGCCACTGCCGCTCTCTCATCCATGCCTACAAATTATAGTGAGATGTACTTCCCGGTACTTGTTCAGATCCTCTTCGCGGCCGCCGTTGCCGGCGGATTGGTTTTTGCCGGACTTTTTTTCGGCAAGCGGAATCGCAATGCGGCCAAGGACTCGCCTTACGAATCTGGCGTAAAGCCGGTTGGCAATGCTCGCGAGCGCTTCTCGGTAAAGTTCTACCTCGTCGCGATGCTTTTCATTCTTTTCGACATCGAAGCCGTTTTCCTCTATCCCTGGGCAGTCGTTTACCGCGAACTGGGGATGTTTGGTTTTGTCGAGATGGTTTTGTTCATGATTTTAGTTCTGAGCGGCTTTTATTTCGTCTGGAAGAAAGGCGCACTGGATTGGACCGTAACGCCAAATCGAAAGTCGAAGGACATTTAGGCCAGCATGATCTCTGAGCTATTGCAGGAAGACCCAATCGTCATTGCACTCGTAGAGCGCTTTGACGCCGCCATCGAAGCTGGCAGCCTGGAACACGAACAAACGATTTTGTATGTCTCCGCCGGGAGCATTGTTGAAGTTTGCACCTTTTTGCGCGATGAACATGGTTTCAACCGCGCCTCAAGCGTGACTGCTCTGGACTGGTATCCGCAGGAGCCGCGCTTTGAATTGGTTTATCTGCTCCACAACGTGAAAGATGCTTTGCGGGTGCGTCTGAAAGTGCGTGTTTCTGGCGAGAACCCGGCTGTCGATTCTGTTACGAGCGTCTGGGCTGGTGCGAACTGGTATGAGCGCGAGGTTTTCGATTTGTTTGGCGTGACCTTTAGCGGCCACCCGGACCTGCGCCGCATCATGATGCCGGACGACTGGGAAGGGCACCCTTTGCGCAAAGACTTCCCCATCCACGGACACAAGTACGATTACGGCGAGACGAATCAATAAGCGAGCAGCACAATGAGCGAAACCCTAACACCTACCGCCACACTTGAGCCCGTCCCTAATTCCGACGCTGGCTCGACTCGCAAGATGACCCTCAACATGGGTCCGCAACATCCGTCGACTCACGGTGTATTGCGTGTTGTCCTGGAACTGGATGGCGAGACTGTCCTCAAGGCTGTGCCCGAGGTCGGCTTTCTGCATACGGGCATCGAGAAGCAGTGCGAGACCAAGACTTATCAACAGGTGATTCCGCTTACCGATCGCGTGGATTACCTGGCGAACCTTTCGAATAACCTCTGCTACTGCCTGGCGATTGAGAAGCTGCTCGGGATTGAAGTTCCTCCCCGTGCGGTTTGGACTCGCGTGATGTTGACCGAGTTGACCCGGATCAATTCACATCTGGTCTGGCTGGGGACACACGCTCTCGATATGGGTGCGATGTCGATGTTCTTCTACACGACCCGTGAACGCGAAGAGTTGCTGAAGATCTTTGAGATGTTTAGCGGGCAGCGTTTGATGACGAGCTACTTCCGGATTGGCGGTCTGGCCCTCGATCATCCCCGGGCGGGGCTTGAGGC
>CAZZGS010000655.1:2024-3235 GCA_964653845.1 uncultured Bryobacter sp. | reverse complement strand
ATGACCAAGGACATCAAAGTCCTTTCTGGTCTCAGGTACTTGGAAACGGCTGAGGTCACTGACGTGCTTCTCTGGGCCGGAGTCCACTCGGAAGAGTCTGTCAGGAAGGCCGCGAACGAGGCTTTGCGTAGTCTTGCGAAGTACAACTTGTCTGTCTTCTATGGAGCTGACGCCAACTCACGGCGGGGCATCGGCGCAGCACCTCAGATGGCGATCCTTGACACCATTGAGGGCAAGCCTGACAGGTTCTTGCAAGACCACTTGAGCGGCGTTTTGACGCTGCTGGAGGGATTGCTTTCAACCTCGATGGAGTCTGCCAGCTGGTCCTCTACGGCCGTCACGCTCTCGCGTGCGGTCACCCCCGCGGCTGGCGACGTTCCGACTGTCAGGCGTAGGAGTGTCGAACTCCTGAAGCGAATCTACGGTTTCGCTGAGGCTAAGCGCCAGAAGCTTTCTGTGATCAGGACGCTGAAAGCCGCGGCTCTGTCTGATTGCCGCGCTGGGGTGGACAAGGACTTCGCAGCGATGATTGCGGCCAATGCTCTTGAGGTTCTGGCACTCTTTGCGCACATCGCTGAACGTGAGCTGGACTTACAGATAGTCCAGAAGATTGAACACGACAGCTATTGGATTCACTATCACAGCCCCTCGGATGAGGTCAGGTCTGCCGCTCTTGCGGTTAAGGCCATCGTTGATGCCAATTCCGAGTACACCATCTACAAAACCCTTATCGGATTCGAGGGAGTCTTCGGAGAGTGGACGGGAGCTCGCTCGGATGGCTCGTACACCACTGCCACCCAGAAACGCAGGGTGCAAGAAGCCAAGGCTATGGCAGCGCGCATTCCCGAAGATGGCTTCGAAGTCTGGAAGCAAAGAATCCTGACGTTCGCTCAGACAGAGTCGAACGACATGGCAACTTTCCCTGTCTTCTACGAGTTCCTCGCGGACGTCGCAGGGGCGAACCCAGAATTCGGTCTGGACCTCCTGGTCAGTGAGTCGGACCGGCTCTCGTCCTTCTTGATTCCAATTCTTCGTGGAGTGTGGGACAGCGATAGGAAGGCTGAGCTCCTGCCGGTTATGCAAGGTTGGATTGAGCATGCTTCCTCTGAGACCAAGTCGCCCCTCTACGCATGCACAAGGTTGTTCTTGTCGACGAAGAGCGTCGATCTGGATGTGGTTGAACGGATCCTTGCCAAGGCGGTCCAACTCCA
>CAZZGS010000655.1:0-1924 GCA_964653845.1 uncultured Bryobacter sp. | reverse complement strand
AGAGCGTCGATCTGGATGTGGTTGAACGGATCCTTGCCAAGGCGGTCCAACTCCAGGACGCTTATGTGCTGCGCCAGGTTGCGGCGGTCGGGATCGCTCGGTCGGGCGACGATGGACAGCGTGAGCTCCTCAAGAACTTGTTCCTGCATGCCCTCAGGGAGCTGACAGCGCTCGGAGACTCTCGTTGGGTTAGTGACATCTGGTACCGGGGAGAGACGAAGGAAGCTGTCGCTCAGCTCACCACGTCTGAGCGGCAAGAGGTTCTGAAGAGCCTGCGCTTCTTGCCGCGGATCGACTATCAGGCCGAAGATGTACTGGCCGACATCGCCGAGCGCGAGCCGGGCGATGTCGTCGATTTTTTATGCGCAAGGGTGTACGAGCCAGATGAAGGGGCTCGTGCGGCGGCGCAGGACGATGGTGACAGCTACGAGGAGTTGCCCCAACAGTTCCACTCGCTCCATGAGCCACTGGCAGCAAACGCGCCGATGGTCGTGCAGCGAGTCTTCGACTGGTACCGCAAGGATCCATCACACATCCAATATCGAGGGGCCAAGCTACTGCAGCTTGTTTTCCCAGAGTTCCCCGAGACATTCCAGGCTTCGCTAGTGAAGCTGATTCGAACAGTGGGTGAGGCGGTGCTGGGTTTTGTCTCCAGCGTCCTTCGTGCCTATGACGGACAGAGTTTCATCCATCCGGTTGCTAAACAACTCATCAAGGAACTTCGGCCTGACAGCGAGCTTCTCAACGTAGTCTCGATCGCGCTCCAGAGCGCGGGAGTAGTTTCTGGCGAGTACGGCATGTCGGAGGCGTATGAGAAAAAGCGCTTGGAGATCCTGGACTGGCTGGAGGACCCGCACGAGCGAGTCCGTGCGTTTGCTGTCAAGTACATCGCCGACCTAGAGGCAATGCGCGACAGTGAGCGTCGCCGTGCCGACGAATCGATTGCTCTGAGGAAATTTGAATACGGCGAAGAGTAGAGGGCGCGCCCTACGTTGGAGTCGCAGTTGGGCCGTCGTTCGTTACGAGCTCCCGCCGCTCACGGCGAGCGGTCGAGCGGTTGATGTCGGGCGGCGAGTTCGATGAGGTGACTGACCGCAGCCGCTGCATAGCGGCAGCCCCCATTTTTCGCCGTGAACCTGCTCACCACAATTTGCTACTTGATGCTTTCGTCCTGAGGACTAGCACCCCGCCTCACCGCCCTATGCGCACCTACTGCCAACCCCGCATTTCCATGGGCAAAACACCATGCAAAATGCGCCGCAGGGAGATCACGTCGGCATGAACAAAAAATCGCTGTCCGAGCGCGACATTTGCACCAAGTTCATTGCGCCCGCCATCACGGCGGCCGGTTGGGACATTCACCGGCAGGTGCGCGAGGAAGTCAGCTTCACCAAGGGCCGCATCATCGTGCGGGGCAAGCTGCACAGCCGGGGCAAGTCGCGCCGTGCCGACTTCATCCTCTACCACCAGCCCAACCTGCCCCTGGCTGTGATCGAGGCCAAGGACAACACCCATACGGTCGGTGACGGCATGCAGCAGGCGCTGGACTATGCCGAGGTGCTGGACGTGCCTTTCGTGTTTTCCAGCAATGGCGATGGCTTCCTGTTCCACGACCGCACCGGCAATGCGGCGCTGACCGAGACTGAGCTGTCGCTGGATCAGTTCCCCAGCCCGGCAGAGCTTTGGCAGCGCTACTGCGCCTGGAAGGGCTTCGACGCCGAAGCGGTTGCCAAGGTCGAAGCGCCGTACTTCGATGACGGCAGCGGCCGCCTGCCCCGCTACTACCAGGTCAACGCCATCAACCGAACGGTGGAGGCGGTGGCGCGCGGGCAGAATCGCGTGCTGCTGGTGATGGCCACCGGCACCGGACCTCGGCGCTCACGAAATCTGACCCCCCTGTGCTCACCGGAATCTGACCCACCAA
>CAZZGS010000654.1:2834-3245 GCA_964653845.1 uncultured Bryobacter sp. | reverse complement strand
AACTTCCGCATGGAAGTCGGTGCACTCAGCGAGCAGATCACTGTCGCTGCTGACGCCATGGCATTGCAAACCGACAAAGCCGACACGCACTCGGAAATTACGGCACAGGCCGTGAAGACTCTGCCGTTGCCGAATCTTCGCAACTACCAGAGCCTGATCAACCTTGTCCCTGGCGCAACTCCGGCATCACTTCAGAATTCGATCACCGATACGCCCATGCGTTCGCTGCGTACCAACATTAACGGCACCAATGCAAACAACAACGTGACCCGTATCGACGGCGCTGCTTCAGTCAACCTCTGGTTGCCTCACCACGCCGGTTACGTCATGCCTGCAGAAATGCTAGAGACGGTCAACATCACCACCACCAACGGCGATGCCGAACAGGGCATGGCCGGTGGCGCATCGGTG
>CAZZGS010000654.1:0-2824 GCA_964653845.1 uncultured Bryobacter sp. | reverse complement strand
TTATCACCAAGTCTGGCACCAATGAATTCCACGGCAGCGCCTTCGAATTCCATGACAACCAGCGCATGCGCGCGCGCAACTTCTTCTTCACCCCCACCACCGTAAAGCCCGTTCGCATTTACAACAACTTCGGCGGCACCATCGGAGGCCCGATCGTGAAGAACAAGCTGTTCTTCTTCTATTCTTACGACAACACCAAGCAGCGCGATGGCGCCTTCGGTCGCTACTCTGTACCAACCAACGACATCCGTTCTGGTAACTTCAGCCAAACCGGCACAACGCTGTTTGATCCTCAAAGCAGCTCCGTTGTCGCCAACCGCACACCTTTCCCCGGCAACATCATCCCGCCCAACCGAATCAGCCCGATCTCGCAAAGGATCCAGGCTTTCTACCCTCAGGCCAATATTGCCGGCGTTGCACAGAACAACTATGCAATCGGTGCAACTCCGCAGTTCAACCGCATGTATAACGACGCAAAGATCAACTTCAACCGCAGCACCCGTCACTCGATCTGGGGCCGCTTCGGCCAGATGAATGCTCTGGTAGGCGGCATTGGCGTCTTCGGCGACGGCGTCGGCCCATCACCCGGTTCAGACCCAGGTCTCGGCGACACCCGCGTTCGCAACACCTCCGCCGGCCATACCTACACGATCAGCCCCAACCTCCTGCTCGATGGCGTTTTCGGCTATCAGCGTCAGGATCAGGTTGTTCAGGGTCAGGACTTCGGCCAGGACTTTTCCGCACGGCTCGGCATCCCCGGCATCGGTGGCCCGGATCCTCGTCAGCAGGGCATGCCCAACATCATTATCAACGGCTACAACGGCTTCGGCGTCCCCGGCTGGATGCCCCTCACCCGTATCGAAGAGAACTTCACCACCACGCACACCCTGCGCTGGATCAAGGGCAAGCACAACTTCGCCTTTGGCTTTGACGGCGTGCTCTATCGCATGAACCACTGGCAGCCGGAACTCGGCGCGGGTCCCCGCGGCGCGTTCAACTTCAGCGGCGGCATCACCACCAACTCAGGCACCTTTAATAACTTCAATGGTTACGGCGCCTTCTTGCTTGGTGAATCGAACAACGTTCAGAAAAGCTTGCAGCACATTCTCGCCACTACGCGTGAATGGCAGTTCGGCTTCTTCGCTCAGGACCGCTGGCAGGTTAGCCGCAAGCTCACCGTCAACATCGGCTTGCGTTATGAAAACTACCCGCTCATGGGTCGTTCCAACGGTAAGGGTATCGAACGTCTCGATCCTGAAACCAACATCGTAACCCTTGGTGGCCGTGGCAACGTACCTCGCAACAATGGCTTCACGGTAAACAAGCTGATGTTTGCTCCGCGAATTGGTATCGCATACCGTCTGAACGACAACACAGTGATCCGCACCGGCTACGGCATCAACTATAGCCCGCTGCCCTGGTCGCGTCCTCTCCGCGGCCAATATCCGCTTGTTGTCAACTTTGCCTTCGATGCTCCGGATGCAAACTCCTCCATTCGCTCCTTCGCTCAAGGCATTCCCCCGGTAACGGGTCCGGATCTTAGCTCTGGTGCAGTCACGCTTCCTGGCGTTGCCGACATGCGTTCGCCGGTCTCTGGTCAGATCACTCGTGGTTATACCCAAAGTTGGAACTTCACCATCGAACGCAAGCTCCCTGGCCAATTCCTGGGCAGTGTTGCTTACGTCGGTACGCAGAGCGTTCACCTGATGGCTGATCTCGACATCAACTCCGGTCAAGTGATCGGCGCTGGCAATCCTGGCCGTCCATATTCAGCCCGCTTTGGTCGCAACATCCCTACGAACATGTGGGATGGCTACCTCAGCTCACGCTACCACTCACTACAAACCTCACTTCGCCGCTCCGCCAAAGGCCTTACCGTTCAGGGTGCTTACACCTGGTCCAAGGCCATCAACGCTGCTGACGATGAAGGCTGGCAGGGTGTTACCTACAATTGGGGGCCTGCATTCAACCGCAACATCGCTGATGCCGGATATGACCGCCGCCACAATCTTCAGATGGGTTATGTTTATGAACTGCCTTACGGCAAGGGTATGAAGTTTGGCTCTTCTGCTCCGAAGGCGATCAACCTCATCGCTGGTGGCTGGAGCGTCAGTGGCATAACGGCTGCCTTCACCGGTACTCCGTTTACCCCGTCTTCACCTGCCGGCACCCTCAACCTGCCTGGCAACGCCCAGACTCCCGACCAGATCAACCCCAAGGTTGGCCGTCCCGAAGGTATTGGCTCTGACAAAACCTTCTACGACACCAGCGCATTCTCCCGCGTTGTGCTCAATGCAGGCGAAGTTGGCCGTTTCGGTTCCATGGGCCGTAACAGCCTCCGCAACCCCGGTTCGTTCCGTACAGACCTCACCCTGGCAAAGAACTTTGCCATCACTGAGCAAGTCGGCCTGACCTTCCGCGCGGAAGCCTACAACTTCACCAATAGCCGTCTGTCGACTGGCTTCGCATCGACCGACGTTACCAACCCGAACTTCCTGCGTGTCTTGAGCGCCTCTGACGAACGTCAGTTCCGCCTGGTACTCCGCTTGCAGTTCTAAGCTGGGAATCAAACCAAACAAAAGGCGGTCCGCTCATGCGGGCCGCCTTTGTTTTTTGTCAACATAGAATCATGCGCCTGCTTTTCCTTCTCATGGCCACCTCCCAGCTCTACGGCCAATCGGCAGTTCAGGCCGAAAAAGCAACTCGCGCCAAAGCTCTTCTTGCTGAATCCAAGTTCACCGAAGCCGCCGCTATCTACACCGAGCTGGTCCAGCAAATCCCGAACAACCCCGGTCTCCTCCTCAACCAAGGCATGGCCTTACAT
>CAZZGS010000653.1:904-3251 GCA_964653845.1 uncultured Bryobacter sp. | reverse complement strand
CTTCTGCTTCTGCGCCTCTCGTTCTTTGGTCTGAACCATTTTAGCGGAGGGTGGTTGGCGGCCAACGATTTACTTATTTGTAACGATACTGTAACCTGACTTTAACCATGTTGCTTAAAGTCGCTTCTCTCTTTGCGGTAGCGATTCTCTCCGCTACGCTTGCTTTCTCCCAGAGTTTTACTGCCTCCCTGACAGGTAGTGTAAGGGATCAAAGTGGGGCGACAATTCCCGGCGCTATTGTGACAGCAGTGAATGTCGATACCAATGCGTCACAGACCTTTACTACGGATGGGACGGGGCTTTATCGATTTCCCGCATTGGCACCGGGCAGCTACCGGATTGAAGCGACGGCTGCGGGGTTCAAGAAGTCGGTGCAGAGTGGTATCAATCTACGGGTGCAGCAGACAGCGCAGGTGGACATTACGATGCCTGTGGGAGAAGCGGCTGAGCGTGTTGAAGTGAGTGCCGATGCGACGCAGCTTGAGACGGCGACGAGTTCGATTGGCAAGGTAGTGGATAACCGCAGTATCGTGAATCTGCCGCTGAATACGCGCAATGTGTACTCGCTGATTTTTCTGACTCCCGGTGTGGCCGGGACAATTGGCAATAGCTATGGGAGATGCGGTATTCAGTGAATGGAGCGCGGGCGCGGATGATGGACACACTGATTGATGGTGTTTCTGCATCACATTCGACGGTGAATGGGTTGAGCGGCGGGATTAGCGTTTTTCCGAGCGTCGATGCGATTCAGGAGTTCAATGTGATGGGGTCGAATTACGCGGCGGAGTTTGGGCGGTCGATGGGGAGTGTCTTAAACATCATCTTTAAGAGCGGCGGCAATCAGTTTCATGGCAGCGTTTATGAGTTTCTGAGGAACTCGGTACTGGACTCAAACAACTTCTTTGACAACTCGCGCGGGAGGCCGCTGGCGAGCTTCAAGCGTTCGCAGTTTGGTTATACGGTGTCTGGACCGATTCAGAAGGACAAGACGTTCTTTATGGTTTCATTCGAAGGGCTAAGGGCGCGGACTTTTGCGAACCGGACCTTTTCTGTGCCGACCGAGCTTGAGCGGCAGGGTGATTTCTCGCGGACCTTTAACCGTGTGAATAACCAGGCTGCATTGATTCAGATTTTCGATCCGTTTTCCACTCGGGCCAATCCTGCCGGGAGTGGGTTTATTCGTGATCCATTTGCGGGGAACCGGGTGCCGCAACAGCGCGTAGACCCGGTGGCGGCGAATGTGTTGAAGTACTTCCCGACGGCAAATACGGTGGGTGATTCGATTACGAATGCGAACAATTATGCGCTGTCAGGGTCTGGACAGAACAACATTACGCAGCATGATTACCGGGTGGACCGGAATATCAATGCGCGGCAGCGGGTCTTTGAGCGTTATTCCACGCGGTTGAATGAGTCAGTACCGATTACGTCATTCCCGAAGGATCTGGCAATTGCCGAAGGCCGCATTGTCGAAGAAGACCACGTGCATGGGGGGTAGCCGATTATACGAATACGATTTCCGCTACCTCGATTCTGAATGTGCGTCTTGGATTTGCGCGGACCCTGTATCGATACAACAACCAGAGCCTTGGCTTCAAGCCTTCTTCACTGGGATTGCCTGCGAGCTATGATCAGGCACCGGACTTTCAATTGTTTCCTGGCTTTGCCACCGCGAACTATGTCGGGATCGGTGGCGGCGACAATCGCACGAATGCGTTCATGAGTTACACGGCGCTGACGAACTGGACCAAAATCGTTGGGCGGCACACGATGAAGACCGGCTTTGAGGGACGCATGCTGCGAGTGAATACGAATGAAGCTCGATCTGCGGGTGATTTCAACTTTTCGGCCGCGATGACGCAGGGGCCGAATCCGAATCAGGCTTCTGCCGTTGCCGGGAGCAGCCTTGCGTCGCTGATGCTGGGAACAGGGTCTGGTGGGTCGCTGATCCAGAACTTCAAGAATGTGGCGACGCAGAGTCTTTACTATGCCGGTTACTTTCAGGATGACTGGCGGATTACCAACAAGCTGACGCTCAATCTGGGCTTGCGTTGGGATATCGATACGCCAAGGACCGAACGGTTTAACCGAGCGAATTACTTTGACCGGAATGCTGCCGCTCCGTTGGCGAGTGCGTTGCCTGGCTTGAGGGGTGGATTGGTATTTCTTGGCACGAATGGGATTAGCCGCGAGCAGTTCTTCCCGGACCGGAATAACTTTGCGCCCCGCTTGGGCTTTGCTTATCAGCTCGGCTCAAAGACCGTGCTGCGCGCCGGGATTGGGCACCTGTATGGTGCGAGTTTTGGTGCCGCTGCCGGTACTATTGGAACCCAAGGCTTTCGCACGG
>CAZZGS010000653.1:0-894 GCA_964653845.1 uncultured Bryobacter sp. | reverse complement strand
CACGGACAATGTGTGGGTGACCTCGCTGGACGGGATTACACCGAACTTTTTGTTACGCAATCCTTATCCGAGCGGTTTCCCGGCACCGACCGGGGCGAGTGCCGGATTGAATACGCAGGTTGGCAGCACGATTGAAGCAGCGACACGGGACATGCTGACCAACTGGACGCGGCAGTGGAATGCCAATGTGCAGCGGCAGTTGCCTGGGCAGATCAAGCTGGAAGTCGCTTATGTGGGAACGCGTGGCTTTCATCTCTTTCGCAATACCGAGGGTGGACTGAATATCAATCAGCTGCCGGTGCCGGCGATGGCTTTAGGTTCGCAGCTGAACCAACTGGTGGACAATCCGTTCTTCGGCAAGGGCGGAGTAGGAATTATCGCTGCACGGCAGGTGAGCCGGGCGCAATTGTTACGGCCTTATCCGCAGTTTGGCAATATCGTTCCGATCTACTCGAGTGGGGCAAGCAGCTTCTATCATTCGCTGCAGACGTCCATTTCCAAGCGCTATTCACAGGGGCTTTCGTTTGAGGGAAGCTATACGAGGAGCAAGAATATGGACGATGGTGAATCGCACCAGAATAGTTACAACATGCGGGATGACCGGTCGGTTTCATCGATCGATATCGCGCACCGGTTTGTGATGAGCTACATTTACGAGTTGCCGTTTGGACGTGGAAAGAAGTTTGGTAATGGTTGGTCGAAGTGGATGGATCTGGCTGCCGGGCAGTGGCAGGTAAACGGGATTACGACCTACCAGAGCGGCACACCGCTGGGGATCAGCGCTTCGAGCGCGGCAGGAATCTTCCAGTCTTTGCAGCGGGCGAATAACAATGGGCAGAAGGCGACGCTCGATACACCGATCCGTTAACGGTTGACCCGCGCGTTTGATACCAG
>CAZZGS010000652.1:0-3255 GCA_964653845.1 uncultured Bryobacter sp. | reverse complement strand
GCAGTTCCAGAGTTGGCCGCAGCTACGACTTTTGTTGCCAGATCGAGGCCGCCAACGGCACCGCGGGCAAAAACCTCAGATAGTCCACTGGCCGCGCCGCGCGCAGTGCAGTAGTCGCGCACGGTGGCGAGATCGGCGTCAGGGCGTACTGTCGGCCTGACACGTCCCTATGCTTTTTATTGGCTTTTTTGGCGGTTTTCTTCAAGATAGCCGTCAACCCGACAAAAGGAGTCTTTTCATCTCAGCTATGCTCTTAAGCGGCCAACTACCTAACAGTAAACAACTTAAGCCTGAATTGCCTGGCGATTTGAGCCGTCCATCTCTCCCTCGGCAACAGCCCAGATTTTCCGAAAAACGCAAAGGGACAGGTCAACTTCAAGAAGGCACCCGCTCCATCTGATACGAAGGCTAGGTCAGCAACCGTATCAGCGAGACCATCCTCCCCAGCACCCGCCGATTGGTCAAAGGCATCGGCAACTACACCTCAGAGGACCAACCATGACAAGTGAACTGGGATCAGGGTTGATGGCGGGGCATTTGTTTCCAAGTGCCGCTGGACCCTGAATTGGGATTGGCGGAAGGGTCGTTGGTGCCGAGAAAGTTGCCATGCTCGTTGGCCCAGAAGTATTTGTAGGTGCCTGGAAGGTCGACGGGGGTGCGGCTGTCGTAGGGGTTCTTGTATGTCTGGATGCCACCGATGTTCTCGCGGAACTGGAAGTTCTGCCGGTCGACGGACGCATTCCGGTCTTCGGTGACTTTTTGCCAACTGCGTTGGGACCACTCGCGGTATTGCTTTGCGGCCTCACCGTAGGCGACGGAGTTTTGCAGGTTCTGGCTCATGATGCCGCGGATGCCAAAGGCACCACCATCGAGCGCCGAGATCTGATCGGCGACGAGGGGAAGCCAGGAGGAATAACCGGGCCACTGGCTGGCGTCGGACAGGGCGGCGGTCATGGCCATTACGGCAGTGTCGTAGGCAACGTTGATGTTGCACTTGGCGATGCCTCTGCACGGGACGCCGCGGATGGCGTATGTGACTTCAAACTGGTAGGCAGCGGCGAAACCGTGAACGGGCGTGGCCCGCTGGGGCTGACCGAGACGGAGCGATTCAGGACGCAATGCGCTCAACTTCTCGAATACGAATTGGCTGGGGTTGTAGTTGGGGGGAAGTCCCGCATTCCCTACCATCACGGTGAGCGCTTTGTTGTCAGGTGCCATCAAGGTGAGGGCGAACTGACCGTCTTCTCCCAGCCGCCAGCCTTCTGGTAGTGCGTAGGAAAAGTATTGCCCTTTTGCGAGGCGCAGGTTTGCGCCGGGAGCGGCGACAGGTTTGACGGGAAACATGTTGGGTGGAGTTTTACCGGGGGCGGTTTGGGCCTGTGCGGCGGTGGCGAGTAAAGGGAGAACGAAATGTCGACGGGAAAGCATCCAGATAACTCCTGCTAGTGATGGCGTGAAGGCGAGGGGAAAAGCTTCACGACCTTGAATAAGAGATAAGAGGACAGCCACTATTTCGTCGCTTGCGGTCCAGTGGCTCACAATCAATCACTTAGCCCAAGAACTAAAATGCATCCAAAAGGGCAGGATTTATCGAATTTCAGCTTGGGATGGGTGCGCTTGTACCGTGTCTTGCTGATTCGGAAGCTGACTCAGGTGTCGAGCGTTTGGACGGAGTGTGGCTTTGGCATCCAAGACGCAGTTGAACTCGAGAGGCCCAAATCGTCTGGGGTGTTCGGCTCAGATGGTTAGCGCTACGCTCTTCTTAAAGAAAGCTGATAGCTTTTTGGCTTGTTCCTTGCCTATCGATCTTTTGCCGGAGAGGAGTTGCGATACCCGGCTCTTTGATTTTAATAAGGGTAGAAGATCGTCAGGCTTGCGACCTTGCTGCTGGAGGAGGTAAGTCACCATTTGATGTGGTGGAATTGCCGGGATTGAATATTGCCGTAGTTTAAAATCGCGAACCAAGATGACCAGCAATTCCAGTAATGAATCCTCTTCAGGGCTGAGATTGTTCTCTCCCTTCTTCATTAGGTCTTTAATACAGGTTAAGAGACTCGACTGCTGGCGTGCTCATCGCTTCCATGCTCGGGAGATGGCTCAGTACTTCTTAAGGTAGATGTTTTTGAACTCGACCTTCATGGGCGGGCCGACGTGGATCTGAAGGCCGAGGAGGCCTTCGAGGCTGCGCTTTTCGGGGTCGTCGTCGATCATCATGGCTGTTACGTGGCCGTTGAGGATGTGGGTGAGGACGTTGCCGCGGGCGATGATGTGGAATTGATTCCAGCCGTTGATGTTGATGTAACCCTTGAGGTGGTTGCCGTCGGCCAAGTTGCCGATGATACGGGAGTGCTTGCCGGGTTCTGCCAGCGTTAGCTGGCCGCGTTGGGCCATGATGCCGCGGCCGCGTTCTTCGTAAAGCATGCCGGTGTGGGTATTGACGAAATCCATGTCAGCCTGGTAGCCCTTGAGGACCCATTTGCCGACGTCGGGGAGTTCCACGCTGCGGTACTGGACGCCACTGTTGGTGTTGTTCATGCGGAATTCGAGTTTGAGTTCGAAGTCTTTGGGTTTGTCGCCACGGTAGATGAGGAAGGTGTTCAGCTTGAGCGGGTTCTCTTTGGTGGTTTCGCCGATGATTGAGTTGTCTGCGGCGCGCCAGATGTCGGGGTTGCCGTCCCAGTTTTTAAGGGTGCCGTCGAAGATGGAATCAAAGCCGGTGTGCTCGTCGGACACGATTGGGTGAGGGAGTGTTTGGCCCCGCTGAGGAGGACGTGCCGGTGGGGCTTGGGCGAAGATCTGGAATGTGGTGCAGAGGGCTAGAGCAAATTTGAGGCAACGGCGCGGGAGCATTGCCTCATCATATAGCAGGTGAGTCGGTGGGGGTGCGGGTCGAGATGACACCCTCGCGAAATGACAGAGATCAGGACTTTGATTGCTTGAGAGCGGTCGCTGTTTCTTTGTCGTTGCCGGCAAGGCCGGTACCGGCGAGTTGTTCTGAGATGAACCAAACCTGGAATTCGTTGAGACGCAGGACGTCACTTACGAGCAAGTCGTTGGTGCCGTCGTCGCCGGCATCGGCTGCGGCGTGAGCGGCTTTGCGGGCCTCAAAGATGATGAGCTCGTGGGCCTGGAGAAGGCGGAAAAGCTGGGCAGTAGCGTCTTCGCGGCCTTTGGGTGGACGGGCGATGCGAGTGGTTTCAGCGACGTCAGCGGCCATGGCGATTGAGACTCCGCCGAGGGTCTGAATGCGCTCGG
>CAZZGS010000651.1:729-3261 GCA_964653845.1 uncultured Bryobacter sp. | reverse complement strand
GCCTTGTCCTGCTCAATCTCAACCTCGGCAAACTCACGCAACTCAGTTGCGATCGTCTCGAGCTTCACGAAATTGTCGATGGTCAACGACACGCTCACCTCGCTGGTGGCAATCATATCCACCGGCGTCTCGTGACGGTCAAAGATTTCGAAGATACGCCGCAAGAACCCATGTGCCATCAGCATCCGCGTGGACTGTATGTTCACCAGCGCAATGTGCTTTTTGCAAGCAATGGACTTAGCCACGCTCGTCGTCACCGGCCCTTCAGCCGTGATCCGTGTTCCGTCCACCTGTGGCCGCCGCGAGTTCAAAATCAATACCGGAATGTTCTTCTCAATTGCCGGTGCCACCGTTGAAGGGTGCAACACCTTTGCCCCAAAGTAGGCGAGCTCGGCCGCCTCAGCGAAGCTCAGGCTCTTCACACGCCGCCCGCCCGGCAACACGGTCGGGTCGCAGGTCAGCATGCCGTCAACATCAGTCCAGATCTGGATCTCTTTTGCATCCACACCCGCGCCCACAATGCTCGCAGTAAAGTCGCTACCACCGCGGCCCAGCGTGCTGGTCACTCCCGCCAGCGTCGCGCCGATAAAGCCACCCATCACCGTAATCTCGCCCCATTCAGTCGCCTTCAGCCGTGTGTTCGTCTCGGCATAATTCGGCGCAGCAATCGTATGGCGCTCATCGGTAACAATCACGGTCCGGCTATCGACATGCTTCGCTTTCAACGCCAACGCAACAACCTGACTTGAGATCCGCTCACCAAAGCTCGAAATTGCATCAATGCTACGAGGAGTCAGCTCACCCAAGATGGCAAGCCCGCGCACCAGCTCGGTCAATTCACTAAAATGCTCATCGATGACAGAAGCAGCGCCAAAGCCATCTGCTTCCGCGTGATGATAAGCCCGCAGAGCTTCCACCTTGTCGAGAGCCTCAACACGCCTGCCCGCAACAGCCAGATTCGCAGCCTCAAGCAGGCGGTTCGTAGTCTTACCCATAGCAGAGACAACAACAATTGGTTGCTCTGCAAGCCGGTCTTTGACAATGCCCGCCAGCCGTTCAATCGCGGCGGCCGATTCTACGCTCGTGCCGCCGAATTTCATAACGATCATTGCGCTAGAGCAGTCCTTCGCTTTGCATCAGTTCGGCATTGAGAACCGCTGCGCCCGCCGCCCCACGAATCGTGTTGTGCCCGAGGCAAACAAACTTCCAGTCGAAGATCGAGCAGGGCCGTAAGCGTCCCATAAACACGGTCATGCCGCCATCGCGAGGCCCGTCACGCCGAGGCTGCGGGCGGTTGTCTTCGGTCATGTAAACCAGCGGCACCGGAGGCGCACTCGGCAGATTCCGCTTCTGCGGCAATCCGCGGAAGGAATGGATTGCCTCAAGCAGCTCGGCTTTGCTCGGCTTTTGCTCCAGCTCAACGCTAACCGTCAACATGTGCCCATCAATAACGGGTACGCGGTTGCAATGAGCACTCACTTTGGCGTTCAGGTCCTGCACAGCGCCGTTCTTGAAATCACCCAAAATCTTGAGCGGCTCTTCTTCTACCTTCGGCTCTTCGCCGCTGATGTAAGGGATCACATTACCCAGAATGTCCATCGAAGCAACACCCGGATAGCCAGCTCCACTCACAGCCTGCATGCTCGTCGTAATAAACTTCTTGACGCCGTACTGCTTGAAAGGCGCCAGCGCCATCACCAGCGGCACTGCCACGCAGTTCGGATTGGTGATAATTGCGCCCTTCCAGCCACGGTTCTTGCGCTGGATCTCGATCAGCCCGAGATGGTCGGCATTCACTTCCGGCACCAGGAGCGGTACATCAGCCTCCATGCGGAAGTTCTTCGAGTTCGACACCACTATATGGCCCGCTTCGGCAAAAGCCCGTTCGATCTCGGTAGCGACATTTGCGTCCATCGACGAGAAAACGAGTTTGGGGGCATTGCCCGGTTTGCACTCGCTTACCGTCAAGTTGGCGACACTTTCCGGCATTACGCCATCAAGCCGCCAGCTAGTGGCCTCACCATACTTTTTGCCCGCCGAGCGGTCGGACGCACCGACCCAAGTGAGCTCAAACATCGGATGATCGGCCAGGAGCCGGGCAAAATTCTGACCCACCATGCCGGTGGCGCCAAGTACACCTACTTCAATACGGGATGACATCTTTCGAGCAACGTCCTTACCATCTGTTGATAAATTCCCACTGCATCCAGCAATTGCTTCTTCGGGATCCGTTCTTCGCTGGTATGTGCGACGTGAATCGTGCCGGGACCTAACAGGTATGGTTGTCCCCAGGCGCCCTGAAATGCCGGAATGTCAGTGGTATAGGAAGCTACCATGGTATCAAAACCGTCCATCCCGCCCAGCAAAACCGGCGGAATCCGTAAGACTTCAGTCACTTCCACGCTGTCAGCGCACGCGCTTCGAATGGCCGCCACCGTCGAATCGCCATCCTCCACCAGCCGGATCAGCAACTCCGCCTTCGCCGCATCGGGAATTACATTTGGTGCCCGGCCACCCGAAATCAAGCCACTG
>CAZZGS010000651.1:0-719 GCA_964653845.1 uncultured Bryobacter sp. | reverse complement strand
CGCCAAGCTCCGGATAGGCCGAATGCGCCATCTTGCCCTTGGCAGTCAGTTCCAGCCGCAATGCACCCTTCGATCCCAACGACAGACGGTTCTCGGTCGGCTCACCATTGATGATGAACTGCGATCCCTGCGGATTCCGCCCAGCATGATAAGCCCCGACGCTGTTTCGTTCTTCGCCTACAACAAAGAGAAACCCAAAGTCGCGTTTGCCCTCCAGCAGCAGCTTCTCCCCAGCGCAAAGCATTGCAGCGATGATGCCTTTGACGTCACAAGCTCCGCGTCCCCAGATGAACTCATCATCTTCGGAGGAAGCGATGAAAGGAGGCACCGTGTCCTGGTGAGTCGAAAGCGTCACCAGCGACCGGCCAAAGTAGCAGAAAAGGTTGTCCCGATTCGGCTCAACCGGAATCCGTTCGACCACCCCGCCAAAAGGCTCGGCCAACTCCCGAAGAATCCCTTCGAGAACGATCGAGACCGGCATTTCATTGCCGGTGATGGATTCGATATCCACCAGCCGGCGAGTCAAAGCAATAGGGTCAAGCATTGCTAGCAGTGTTGCTCGAACGCTTCCTTTAGCTTCATGGAAAGCGAGAAAGAGTCGCTCGATTCGATATCGCGGCGATGCAATGCGAAGACCGGCTTGCCGTCCTTGAACAGGAACATCGCCGGGCTCGAAGGCGGGAATTCGCTCAAGATCCCGCGCAGGTGCGCCGTAGCAG
>CAZZGS010000650.1:0-3262 GCA_964653845.1 uncultured Bryobacter sp. | reverse complement strand
ATCCCATCCAATCACGCGGGATCTCCTTCTGCGTGGGCTCAGGCACCTCATCGAGGCGCCCTGAAACTATTTCGTCAATGTCGAGGTAGGTATGGAATGCAGACTCATATCCGTCCTGCCAAGACCATACATCCACACGCTTGGCCTGCGACACAGACGACGCCGGCAACCCCATTCCGAACTTGCCCATGTTGGTCTGGGCTTCGGGCGCAAGGTTCGTCCCGTTTCCGAACTGCAGCGCCATACGAAGCACCTGCGGATTCATGCCCGTGCCGTTGTCAAGGACCGCGATTCGGTCAACACGCTGACGCGAACGTTGCTCAATGAACTCGGTTTTTTGAACACACAAGAGCTCAACCCTCCGAGCCCCCGCTTGGATGGAGTTGTCCATAAGTTCGGCCAACGCATAAGCTGCGTTCTTATAGCCGTTGTCACGCATGGCTTTGACAGCCAGGTGTGCCGGTACGATGTCAACCTTACTCATCGGGATCTCTCCATACATCTTCCCAGTTAGAAAAAGCGCTTACCACCGATCCAAATCCAGGAAGCTTTGGATCTACAACGGTCACAATCTCGCAACTCGAATTGCCGCCGGCGGCTGTGCCACGCATGGCACGCCCCACCATCTGGCTGTATAGAACCAGCGATAAGGTCGGTCGGGCGATCAACGCCGCACTAGTGCGCGGCGCATCGAAGCCCGTCGTCAATACCCCGAAATTGCACAAAATTTTGCGCTCATCCGAGGCGTCTTTAAATGACGCGATGGCCTCGGCCCGGCCGCTTGGCGACTTCGAAGTTACGCTAAAGGCCCAATGACCACGAGCTGAGAGGACCGCAGCAAGCAGGTCACTTTGCTGCACGGAAGCGGCGAACAAGATAACGCGGTGGTGCCGGGCGAGCAATTGCTCTGCGTGGTGCACAACAAGCAAGTTTCGCTTTTCGTCTGCCGCCAATCGATCAAGAACCGTCGAAGGCAGCTCGAAAGTGTCCTGCACCTTGCGCAACTCGTCTTCGCTAAGGCTCACGCTCGCGTTCGATTGGATTAATGTGTAGTTGGGCTCTGCCAAGTATCCACGGCTGATCAGGTACGCAACAGGATTTGCGTAGCCGTCCACCTTCAGCGTAACTTTCCGCGAGGCAAAGAAACTGGCGAGTTCTCTGTCCGCTTCGGGATCATTCCAGGTTCGTCCAGGCGTTGCCGACAGACCCAGAAGACGCGCGTCGCTGAGAGGCTTGAGCAGCAGGTTGATGATCATCTGGTACGTAGGCGCGACGGCTTGGTGCGCCTCATCCATGACAACCAGGGGATTCCGAGCGCTGAGCGCCCGCAGTTGGTGATCGTCGCCCCGCAGCTTCGAAAAAGCCTTTTTAAGCCCAGCGACAACGATCCCGTCATCAACCGAGCGCAGGTCGGTGTCATAAGCTCCCCAGTACCGAATTAGCGGCACTGACCTAGATCCCAAGGCGGCCCAGGCCTTCTCAAACTCTTCCGCGGCCTGCTCGCACAACTCTTCGGAGTGCGCCAGCCACACGACAACACCCTTCTCACGGTCGCGCAAGTAGTTGCAGACGACGTTCATGGCAGTCCGGGTCTTGCCGGATCCCGTAGGCATATGCAGGAGCGTGCGGTGGGGCTCCTCATCCAGATATTTCTCGACCGTGCGAAGAGCTCGTGCCTGATGCGGAAATAGCCCGAAGCTCGGCCTAATGTCGGTCCACACTGGCGGCAGCTCACGGATCTCTGCCTGCGGGAATCCAACACCGAAGAAGTCAAATAACTTGGTCCGATCCGCTACCCGGCCAAAAGACATCGTCTTTAAGTAGTCGTACGCGTCGTGCGTCACAGGGCAACCAAGTCGCAGGGCTAGGTTTCTTGCCTCCGCGAGAGGAAGCAACATGAGCAGTTGGGCTCGACAGGCAGGATCGTCGAGCAACACGTCCGCAGGGCGAAGGCGCAGCAACACCTTTAAGAGATTCCTGGGGTACCCCAATGCCGGATCGATCGCGGTCACCAAGGTGGCCGAGCCGGGGGGCATCAAGTCAAGCAAGGCTGTATCAGCGCGTGCCAGCAAAGCCTCAATGTTCATACGCAGTCTCCGGTGGGCAAGCCGCGATATCACCACCCGCTACAGGTTGCTGCGGCCACAGCAATTTTCTGGCTTCGCCGAACTGGAGGGCGGCTCGCGCCGGATCTTCGGATTTGAGCATTGGCGTTTCCTTGAGGCCCATATTGCATGCGCAGATAAATTCGCCACAGGTAGCATGAAGCTGTTCTTGTATTGCCCGCACTAGATTCGCGAGCGACTTGCCCGTGGCTTGACCGCAGTGCCTCAAAAGATACATCAATAGCGTGGTTTCGTTCCAAACGGCACCCTGCGGGTGGCGCCGCGCGGCCGCCGCGTTGCCGAACAGGTCTTGGGCGTCGACGATCTCCGCACGGGCACCAACGCGAATCGTCGAGTCTGCGAATTTCAGAGAACTCCGCATGTAGCAGGCGAAGTCTTCGACCGCCTGTTTGTGGGTCAACATGACGTCCATGTTCTACGCCGCCCCGGCGGCAACGCAATGCATTTCCCAGGCTCGCTGGGTCCGTTTTCGTACCGTTTCCTTGATCTCTCCCCCGTCCGCAATGATCGATACCTGATCGGCATGCCGAAGGATGTCCATGGCGAGTTCGTTCGGATCCGTATAGGGAACCTCCATTTGGAAGCAGCCATCCTCCAGCCATCTACAACGCTGATCGGGGTGCCACTCTTCGCGGCTCACCCATTGCGCAGCCTGTGGGCTAAAGGCCAATGTCACCCATTTTGGTGCGGCACCTGCGTAAATACCGTACCCACCGTCCATCTCGGCTTCGACCTGTTTGAGCGACACGTCCTTCGCCCGGGCCCCCAGCGTCTCAGCATGCTCGATGGCGTCCAGCGCAAACCTCAACAGCTTTTCGCGCGTATGGCACCAAGCGTCGAGGTACCACGTTGCCCGGTAGTGCACAAGCCGTTGCGGCGACACGGCGCGCTCGCTCACCTCGCCTCGGCCCCTGGTGAGGTAGCGTAACTGCAACCGCTTACGCTTTAACAGCGCTTCACCAACCAGCTCGAAAAATCGGCTGGGCACAGGGCGCTTGGCCGAGCTAATGATCTTGACGCGCTTCAACAGCAACTTGGCTCCAACCTCGCTGGTACCCAACATCTCGTGGATTCGATCGAGGAGTGGGTGAAGATGGCGACTGATTACGCCTTCCGAGTCCAGTTCACTGAGGAGT
>CAZZGS010000649.1:0-3265 GCA_964653845.1 uncultured Bryobacter sp. | reverse complement strand
TCGTCGCCCAGGCTGAGTGCCAGGCGATCCAGGATTTCGCCGCCAGTCAGTAATAAGAGCAGGAGGGCCTGTATCATTAGAATGCCTGTCCCAGAGAGATATGAAACTGAAATTGATTGACTCGAAGCTGGGCTGCGCGGCCCCGGCCGAAGAGTAGGTCCTCGCGGCTGCCCTGGAAGCCATTAAAGCGCGGCGAGTTTGGCGTTAAAGCAAGATCGATACGGACCGGGCCGATGGGAGTGCGGTAGCGCACGCCGAAGCCGAAGGAATGAACCATGTAGTCGAAATCGGTTAAGCCATCCTGCTTCCATTTGAGGTTGACGCGCTTGAGTGCGCTGTAGACGTTGCCGGCATCGTGGAAGAAAACTCCTCCCAGATTGTCCCCGATAAGAGGGAAACGCAACTCAAGATTGTTAACCAGCAGGGCCTTGCCGCCAATGGGAAATCCGGTTTTCAAGTCTCGTGGGCCAGCCTGATTCTCCGGGAAGCCTCTATGTGAATAAGCACCACCGCCGAAGAAGCGTTCGGGCAGCGGAATGTCGATTTGTGAACTAATACCAGCGCTTCTGTAGGGTGTCAGAATTCCAAGGTTAATGCTTCGGGCAAAGACGAGGTCTTTCCCGATCTTGTAATAGGTGGAGTTACGGGTGAGCAGGCGGAGGAAGTTTGCCGAGGAGGCGAAGGCGCTACTGGCGACACCAAAGTCTACCGTGGTGTAACGGCCGCGCTTGGCATCTGCAGGGTCGTCGCGGCGGTCCTGGATAAAGGTTGAGGAGAAGCTGCCGACGCGGACGGGTTGAGCCAGCAAGGGGATGAGCGCGGGGTCTACCTTGATCGTGTTTTCGTCGATGGTGACTCGCCGGTAGGTGAAACGATATTGCACAGAGTTGGCGAGGTCGAGTCTTTGTGCGAGCTGCAGACTTCCTTCGAGGCGCTTTGAGTTGAAGGTGCGGACGTTGCGGGCGTCGTCATAGATGGTCGTTGCAGTGAGGCTGAAGTGGTCGCTATTGCGAAACTGAGGTGCGAGGTAGCTGAGCAACACTCGTCTCTGAATGTTGGAGAGACGTGTTTGTGCTCCGATGGTGTGCCCAAGCCCGAGGAAGTTGGTTCGGTTTACGCCGAGGCTGATTCGAGGTGAGAAGCCCGCGCCTCCAGCAGGAGCGTCGAAGCTGGTGAACCCGCCGCCGATGCGGGCGATTTCGGCTCCAAGACCGCCACTAAAGCTTATTTTTGAGGCTTCTTCAAGATTGAATAGGATGATCTTTGAGATCTCCTGTCCCTCTGGGTTTTGTTGCGCAGTGTCGACTTTGGCAAAGATTCCGAGATCGTAAAGGCGACGCTGCGATGCGAAGACTTCGTTGTTGCTGAGCGGGTCGCCGGGCTTCAGCCGGATCCTGTTGTCGACAAGCGAATTGTTGGTGTTCTTGAGGCCGGTGACCACGACTTGGCGAACGAAATGTTGCTTGCCGCTCTGGACTGTATAAACAAGTTGTACCTGGTCTGGGGTGCTGCCTCGCTCCACCCTGACGTCGAGAGCCGCCTCCGAATAGCCTGTCTGATAGAGCAGATTGAGGATTCCAGTCCGGTCTGAGTTGATCGTTAATGTCGAATAGGGCTGACCGGCAACAACTCCGACGTAGCCCCGGATCACTTCCTGATCGCTTTCGGCAATCCCTTCGATGCGAACCGATTCCACCCTTGTCTGTGTGCTTTCTTCGATATTGATTGCGATTGCAACCAGACTGGCTTGCCCTTTATGTTGCCGTGTCACATCGCTGGTGACCTTCACATTGAGAAAGCCATTGCTGCGATACAGCTCTTCTATAGCCGCCCGGTCGCCAGCCAACAGCTCGTCGCTATAACGGCCCTGGCGGTAGCGGAGGATGGTGGCGGGGCGGATGGCAATTCTTTCCATCAATGTCGTTCGGTCAAAGTATCGATTGCCCTTCAGCAGCAGGGCTGCGACTTTGAAGCGCTGTCCGGGCTCGACATTGTAGTCGATGTAGGCGTCTTTCTTTGGATTGATTTCATCCACAGGCTGGTCGTCCTGTTCCACCTCGTAAGTGACCTTGGCATCGAAAAATCCTTTGCCGCGCAAGTATGCGCTGACCTTGCGATCGCCTTCGATCAGTAGATCTTTGTCCACGCTCTGCTCCTCGTAGATCGGCACCAGCTTGCGAAGTGTGGCCTTGTCGATCTTCACGCCGATGGCGCGCACCTCAACTTTTGGGCCTGCCTCAATCTTTAGGCTTGGGATGGCAACTTTTTCTTTGGGCTGGTAGTCGAGGCGTTCGAGTTGCACTGTTGCCATGAGGTGTTCTCGCTTCCGGTAGCTCTGGAGCATGCCGCGAATGCCGCTTTGAACCCGTTGCTCCGTTACGAAGCGCCAGCCGAGTTGGCTCCATATGCGTTTCCACCCAGTGGCCTTGATGAGCTGTTCTTGTTTGAGAAGCAGATTTCCCTTAAATAAGGGAGAAGCAAAGCGAGCCCTGGGGCCTGGATCGATGAAGAATCGGATGTTTGCCTGTTGATGCAAAGTATCTCTGGTTACTTCGTAGCGCACCCTGCTCTCGTAGAATCCTTCGACTCGCATCTCTGCTTCCATTGCTTCTACCGACTGATTGAGTTGACTTGCGTCGAATTGGCTACCGAGCGGGAGCTTTGCGGCATTGATCAATCCGCCCTTGGCAACTGACCCAGGTGTGCCAACCACATCTACGTTGCCATTGAATTCGTGGTTTTCGGTAATAAAGGTGAGGGCCAGGCCGACCGGGCTGGACGTGGCTTCCACACTCAAATTGGAGTAGCGGCCGGTACGATACAAGACTGCCATGGCTTCTCTTAATCGTAAGCCTGAGAATGTATCGCCCGGCTTCAGCGGAAGGATCTGGCGGAGTTCACCATCAGGGATCGGCTGCGAATCTGGAGAGAAGGCGATGGATGCAATTTTGCTCCCCTCATAGGGTTGTGAGAGAGCGACAACCGCTACCAGGAGCCCCATGAGTACCCGCTGAGTCCGCAATAACACCTCTGTTGATCTTAGCAACCGCAAAGACAGTGATTGTTAACATAGGCTTAGTGTTGCCGACAGACAGGTATTCGAGGCAGATTCGCTTTGCGCCGTTTGGCGCGGAGGGGCAGAAGCGTTTTGCGAACGCGCATGTGGCGATTTTGGGGTGCGGAGCGCTTGGTACATTTCAAGCGGCAGCTCTGGCGCGTGCTGGAGTTGGCCGGCTAAAGATCCTCGATCGTGACGTGATTGAGT
>CAZZGS010000648.1:2094-3271 GCA_964653845.1 uncultured Bryobacter sp. | reverse complement strand
CGTCTTCCCGTCCGGAGAAAGCGCAGGCTCACCAATCCGCTGGATCTTCCAGATAGCCTCGGCGTCCAGCATCTTCTTCTGGGCAAACAAACACGGGCTCACCGCCAGCAACGACAAAGCAAGAATGAAACGCATTAAACCCATTCTAGCCCCCCTTCAGCCCATGCTAAAATCGATGATTACGCAATGATACGGGCATATCGCGGCATCGTGCCGAAGATCGCCTCGTCCTGCTACATCGACCCCAGCGCACAAGTCATCGGCAACGTGTGTATCGGCGAACGCTCAAGCGTTTGGCCGCTGGTCACGATTCGGGGCGATGTGCATCACATCACAATCGGAGAAGAATCAAACGTCCAGGACAACAGCGTCCTCCACGTCGAAGGTCCCGATTTCCCTCTCATCATCGGCAACCGCGTCACCGTCGGCCACCAGTGCTGCCTCCACGGCTGCACAATCGAAGACGACGCACTCATCGGCATCGGTGCCATCGTCCTCAACGGAGCCAAAATCGGCAAAGGTGCCATCGTCGCCGCTGGCACTCTAGTTCCCGAAGGCATGGAAATCCCCGCAAACATGCTCGCCATGGGCGTCCCCGCTAAAGTCCGCCGCCCCGTCACACCAGAAGAATCAGAACGCTTCCGCGTCAACGCGCAGCACTACGTAAAAGCCCGCGCCATCTACCGTGAGGAACCCGCATGATCAAAGCCGTCAAAGGCACCCGCGACATCCTCCCGCCGTCCATCTCGGTCTGGAACCACGTCGAACGCGTCTCCCGCGAACTTTTTAACACCTACAACTACCAGGAGATCCGCACCCCCATCTTTGAAGAAACCGCTCTCTTCTCCCGAGGAGTCGGCGAAGAAACCGACATCGTCACCAAAGAGATGTACACCTTCAAAGACCGCGACGATTCCAGCCTCACCCTCCGCCCGGAGAACACCGCCAGCGTCATCCGCGCCTACATCGAACATCGTCTCGATCAAATCCCCGGCCTCCAGAAGCTCTTCTACATCGGCCCTATGTTCCGCCGCGAGCGTCCCCAAAAAGGCCGCTACCGCCAGTTCTCGCAAATCGGCGCCGAAGTCATCGGCAGTGAATCCCCGGCCGTCGACGCAGAAGTGATCGAGATGGTCTGCCACCTCCTCGACGCCTGCGGTGTCACCGGCTATAAGCT
>CAZZGS010000648.1:0-2084 GCA_964653845.1 uncultured Bryobacter sp. | reverse complement strand
CACCCCAATCGCGTCCGGCCTTCGTCGAAGCCATCCGCCAGCAACTCACTCCGGTAGTCGATCAACTCAGCCCAGACTCGCAACGCCGCCTCGAAACCAACCCCCTGCGCATCCTCGATTCCAAGGCCCCCGAAGACCAGCCGTATATCGACGCATTGCCTTCCATTCACGACTACCTCGACGAAGACTCCAAGACCCACTTCGCCCGTGTCCGCGAGTACCTCGAAGATCGCGGCATTGCCTACACGATCAACCCGCGCATGGTCCGCGGCCTCGACTACTACACCCGCACCACCTTCGAGATTATTCACGAAGGTGCCCTCGGTTCTCAGAATTCTGTCCTCGGTGGTGGCCGCTACGATGGCCTCGCCGAAAGTTTGGGCAGCCGTGTTGCCGCACCCGGCATCGGCTTCTCCATCGGTGAAGACCGTCTCGTCATGACGGTCGAAGAAGCCCACCCCGGCAAATACACCCACACTCTCGATCTCTTCATCGCCCCCATGGATGAACCCAGCTTCCGCCACTCCAGTCTCATCGCGCGCGACCTCCGCAACGATGGACTCGTAGTCGAACTCGCCGCCGCCGGCAAGCTCAAGCGCTCCATGGAACTGGCAAGCAAACTCAACGCCCGCTACGCCCTCCTCGTTGGTGAACAAGAAGTCGCCAACCGTCAATACAGCCTGAAAAACATGGCCACCGGAGAACAAATCTCCGTTCCCAAGGAAGACCTGAAGAAACATATATGTCAGACCCTATAAAGCTCGATTTTCTCGGTGACCTCAAGCGCACCCACGATTGCGGCACTATCCGCCTTGCCAACGTAGGCGAGCGTGTCCTGCTCATGGGTTGGGTCCACCGCCGCCGCGATCTCGGCGCACTCATCTTCATCCACCTCCGAGACCGCGCCGGCGTCACCCAGTGCGTCTTCCGTGTCGAAGAGAATTCCACCGTCCATGCCCGCGCCGAAGAGATCCGCCCCGAATACGTAGTTGCCGTGGAAGGCATCATCGAAAACCGCAGCGCCGACACCATCAACTCCAGCATTCCCACCGGCGAAGTGGAAGTAGTCGTTGATAAGGTCTGGATCCTCAACGAGTCCAAGCCCGCCCCCTTCCCGATGGAAGAAGAAGGCAATATCAGCGAAGAAGCCCGTCTCAAGTACCGCTTCGTCGATCTGCGTCGCCCCCGCATGCAGCACAACATCATGTTGCGCTCGAAGGTGGCCCTCGAAGCCCGCAAAGCGATGTACGACATGGGCTTCCTCGAAATCGAAACCCCCTTCATGACCAAGTCGACGCCCGAAGGCTCGCGCGACTTCCTCGTCCCCTCACGCATGACCCCTGGTAGCTTCTACGCTCTGCCCCAAAGTCCGCAGATCTTCAAGCAACTCCTCATGGTCTCCGGCTTCGACAAATACTTCCAGATCGTCCGTTGCTTCCGCGACGAAGATCTCCGCGCAGACCGTCAACCCGAGTTCACCCAGATTGACATCGAGATGAGCTTCCCCCAACAGGAAACCATTTTCGAAACAGTTGAGAAGCTGGTCATCGCCATCTTCGCCGCAGCCGACTACAAAATCACCGCGCCCTTCCTCCGCCTCACCCACAAGCAGGCCATTGAGCAATACGGCATCGACAAGCCAGACCTTCGCGTCCCTCCGCTCGTCAATGTAACTGACCTCTTCCTAGGCCAGGGCCTCGCCACAGAAGGCCTCCCAATGGTCGCCATCACGATTCCCAAGCTCACCCTCTCTCGCAAAGAACGCGACGACGCCAAAGCCTTCGGTGTAGAAAAAGGCCTCCGCGTTCTCGACGATTTAAAGCGTCTCGACCGCGACATGCCTGAAGCAATGGCTGAAGTCCGCAAGCGCACCGGTGCCACCGATGAAGACACCCTCATGATCGCCGCATGGCCTTCCGAGCCCACCGGCCACCTGCCCGAACACACGGTTTATCTAGCCGCCGGCGCACTCCGTTTGCACCTCGCGCAAAAGTTCAACGACCGTCACAAACTCCTCGACCCCAAAGACCTCCGTCTCCTCTGGGTCACCGACTTCCCGATGTTCGAATGGGATTCAGAAGACC
>CAZZGS010000647.1:0-3273 GCA_964653845.1 uncultured Bryobacter sp. | reverse complement strand
TCCATAGATTCTGTTTCATCGGGGTAGTTCCTCTCCAACTACGGATTCGAGTGTGAGCCAGGCTTCACGGGTTGCGGCTTCGAGGTCGATTCTTCTCAAGCGGGATTGGCGTTCTACGCGGTAAGCGTCCAGCAGTTGCAGAATGCCGGTTTCGCCCTCCTGATAGGCGATGGTGGCGATGTCGACGATCTCCCTGCCGGAGCTTGGGTATTTTTCAAGGGCGGACTTTCGGATATTGAAAACGCGTGCCGCTGCGTCGAGGGTTGCCTGAGTGCGGCGCATCAGGATGTCGAGCCGAGCGGAGGCGCGCTCTTGCTCGGCGGCAAAACGGGAGACCTCCGATTTGCCCTTCTGAAAGATGGGTATGGCCATGCTGAGGCCGATTACGGGGCCGTTTGCGACGGAAGGTAGGCCAAGCTGGGCTCGCTTCAAGCCCGCATTGAAGACGGGTTCGGGGAAGCGAAGCCGGTCGGCTGCGCGCTGTTCCAGACGGTACTGTTCGATTCTCTGCCTTTCGGCTTGAATGTCACCGCGAGTGGCGAGAGTCTTTCGCAAGAGTTCGGCAGTGTCGAAGTTTGCGGTTCGGACGCCCAGGTCTCCGCTGAGCTCTTCTATGTTTTCCTTAGAGGGTAGATAGGCGAGGAGGTTGCCACGCTCGGAGGCGAGCATGGAATCCAGGAGGCTGATTTCGGCGTCGATCTCGTGGCGCTCGCGTTGTGCGCGGAGACGATCCAGTTTCGAACCTTCGCCTTCGCGCTCTCGATCCTGGAGGATGCGGATGGCGCGATCGAGTTCAGTGACAGAGTCTTTGAGGGCCGTGAGTTTGAGCTGGGTAGCGAGCATCCGGTAGAAGCTGAGTCGCAAACTGCACTTGGCCTGCCAAAGGGAAAATACACCTTCAGCTTCAAGGGCTTTGCCTTGAGACAGGCCGGCCTGCCGGATGAATGGCAGACGACCTGTGATTGGCAAGGCTTGCGATGCCTGATAGAAGTCTGTGCGGCCCGCGCCTTCGTGGCTGAAGGAGATTGTTGGGTTGGAGTAGGCGCTACGCGTGCGCACTTCGGCTTCTGCGATCGCAACTCTCGCACGCGCCTCTCGCGAAATCGGATTCTGATCGAGAAACTTCTCGACTATTGCCGCTTCCGTCCATTGCTGAGCAGGTAGCGCAGAGGCGCATAGCAGGAGAGCAATGGCGGATCGATTCTCATGCAGCATGAGACCACCTCGAAATGTTTAGACAAATGGGGATTAGCACTCAGGACGAGTGCAAGATGGAAGACAGCTTAGGCGGGAGGGGCACGAGCGGGGAGTCCGGCGCGCCACGGGGGATCATGGTTCTTTGGTGCCGGGGCAGGCCTCAGGGATTCGACTGCCTGTAAGTGGACCGAGTAAATCAGAGAAGGCAGAACGATGAGCATCTTCGCCACCGGGTTGCCGTCGCCAGCCAGCCAATCGATCCAGTGAGTATCTTCGTCATGGTCTTCAGCTTCCCAGGACGGGATGGTGGCTTCGTCGTGATTCCAGTGAAGGTGGGCGTCACCCTGGCCATGATCGTGGTCGGGGTCATCGGCGTGGAAATGGCCAAGCGGGGCCTGGCTGAAGGAGATCAGCAGACAGACCGTGACCGCCAGATGGAAGCACTTGTTCACGCTGCATTTAGTCTACTCCTGCTTCTTGGCATAGAGTAATGGATAGTTCAAATGAAGCTCTCACTCCCAGCAGTTCTGATCCTCGGCAGCCTCGTTGCCGAGGCGGCCACACGAAAAGCAGACGTCGTGATTTATGGATGTACATCTGGTGCCATTGCAGCGGCAGTGCAGACCAGAAAGATGGGCAAGTCGGTTGTGATGGTATGCCCGGAACAGCACCTGGGCGGACTTACGGCGGGTGGGTTGGGCTGGACAGACTCAGGCAATAAGGCTGTGATTGGCGGGCTGTCGAGGGAGTTCTATCATCGCGTCTGGCAGCACTACGACAAACCCGAAGCATGGCGCTGGCAGAAGCGTGAGGCTTACGGCAATAAGGGGCAGGGCACTGAAGCGGTAGACAAGACGGGCCGCACTATGTGGATCTTTGAACCGCATGTGGCCGAGGAAGTATACGAGCAATGGGTAAAGGAAACGAAGATTCCAATTGTCCGTAATGCCTGGCTTGACCGCGAAAAGGGTGTCGAGATGAAGGACGGCCGGATTGTTTCGATTGCGACGCTGGACGGTAACAAGTATGTTGCGCAGATGTTTATCGACGCGACGTACGAAGGCGATTTGATGGCGGCGGCCAAGGTGGATTATCACGTGGGCCGAGAGTCGACAGCGACGTATGGGGAGAAATGGAACGGTGTACAGACGGGGGTATTGCATCATCGCCATCACTTTGGTGCCGTGCCGAAGCCGATTTCTCCTTATGTAATTCCTGGTGATCCCAAGAGCGGTGTGCTGCCGCGGATCAGTACGGAATTTCCTGGTGTTTATGGTGCTGGGGACAAAAAGGTGCAGGCTTATTGCTTCCGTATGAGTCTGACGCAAGTGGAAGCGAATCGAGTTCCATTTCCGCGGCCTGCCAAGTATGAGCCGAAGGACTATGAGTTGCTGTTGCGTGTGTTTGAAGCTGGATGGCGCGAGACCTTTCAGAAGTTTGATCCGATCCCTAACGGCAAGACCGACACCAACAACCACGGACCTTTTTCGACTGACAATATCGGTCGTAATTGGGATTACCCGGAAGCAAGCTACGCGCGGCGCCGGGAGATTTTTGGTGAGCATGTGAATTATCAGCAGGGCTGGCTTTATTTCATCGCGAACGACCCTCGTGTTCCGGCTGACGTTCGCACGGAGTTTGCGAAGTGGGGTTTAGCCAAGGATGAATTTGTAAAGACTGGCAACTGGCCGCATCAAATGTACATTCGCGAGGCTCGCCGAATGGTGGGCAAGTATGTGATGACCGAGAACGAGTTGACCAAGAAGCGGCCGACACCAGAGCCGGTGGGTATGGGTTCTTACGGGATCGATTCTCACAACATCCAGCGCTATATTACGCCTGATGGTTATGTGCAGAACGAGGGTGATATTGGGGTAAGTACGAATGGGCCGTATCAGATCTCGTATGGTTCGCTGGTTCCGAAGAAGGGGCAAGCCGGGAATCTGCTGGTGCCGGTTTGTCTGTCGAGTTCGCATATCGCATATGGGTCGATCCGGATGGAGCCGGTGTTCATGATTTTAGGACAGTCGGCGGCGACGGCTGCTGTGATGGCCATTGAATCGAAGGTGGATGTGC
>CAZZGS010000646.1:0-3274 GCA_964653845.1 uncultured Bryobacter sp. | reverse complement strand
AGCTTTCCCCTGCCGAGCATTTGACAGATCACTTTGGCCTAGTAAGCGACTTCCTTTCGGAGTGTTGGAGCAAGCTTCGGGCTGGCAGCCGGGTGAACGTGATGCAGGGGCGCGTCTTCTTGGGCGGCGCATTGAGTGGGCGCGACCTTGAAGCCGTAAACAAGACGATCAGCGGACTAGCGAAACTCTTATACCCAAAGCCCGAGATGCCCGTTTCGGATGAAGATCTGGAGTGGATGGTCCGTTTGGCGCTGGAGTCGCGGCGCCGGATCAAAGAACAACAAAAGCGCTGTTTCAAGAGCGAGTTCCGAAATACACACTTCAGCTTCACCATGGGTCTCGATGGGGTGGAGCAATTTGTCTCGACGCCGGAACTGCACAGTGACGAGGCGATCGAGTCTGATCCATTGCCCCCTGGCCAAGTCTGGGCTGCGAGCACGGGGACCCCGGAGGCTGGCGCTGGACTCTACCGATTGGAAGTCACATCAAGCCAAGGCAGTGGAGTGAAGATTCTAAACCAGCCACCTGCTCCCTCATTTCGCGAGAGCGTTAAGGTGGGCGAACAGAATCTGTACATACGGGCGAAAGAACTGGTCGGGGACCGCGATCCGCGCGAACACGAGTTCTCTATCCAGATGCGCGCGATGGACGCCGACAAAACTGGCAGCGGGTTGAGCCTCGCGGTGTTGGTGGCGCTCTGCGGATCACTTCTCGGCAAGAACACCCGAGGGGGAACGATCATCGTCGGTTCGCTGAACCTGGGCGGCTCGATCGACATGATCCCGAACGCTATACGCATCGCCGAGTTGGCCGTCGACAAGCAAGCCCAGACCCTGCTGATGCCGGTTGCCGCTCGCCGGCAACTGAACGACCTGCCAGACGATCTCTGGACCCGGATCAGCATCGAGTTCTATAAGGACGCAGCGGACGCAGTGTTCAAGGCATTGGTGGAGTAGATGGCAAGCGTCAAGGAGAAAAACACCATGAAGGTTCCAGGTATTGAATTCGCTTCGAGTCAAATGAATTACGTACTGATCGAACGGGATGCCAACGGTGGATTGGCGATCACGAGCGCGAATCGGCTATCCCTCGGGGACACCCGGTCCAGCGACGCACTCAGGGCTTTTCAGAGTGCTGTGCAGACGCTTTTCACTAGCTCCGCACCAGACTTCATCGGAATCAAAGATAAGCCTGAAAAGGGTGCGATGCGGGCAGGCGCTGCCGCCCTGAAAATGGAGGGGATTGTACTCGCAAATGCTCCTTGTGAGGCCAGGTTTATTTCAGGCGCTCGGATTAACAAGTGCGATGACTCTATGCCTTCTCTCAAGGCATACCACCTGCCGGCATTCAAAGCCGCCTTTTGCGCGTTGGCCGATCGGTAAATATGTCCATGAAGAAGATGACTTTCAGCGTACCAGAGCCATTGGCGTTGGAGTTTCTACACCGGGTGGCCTCGCGCGACCGATCGCGATTCGTGAGCGAGGCATTGGCGGCCCGACTCGAAGAGCGCGACGCCGCTCTGATCCGCGCTTGTGAAATTGCAAATCAGGACATGGATGTGGCCGAAATCGAGAAGGAGTTTGATGGGGTCGGCGACGGGATGGCCGAACCATGGAAGTGATTCCGGCTCGCGGGGATATCTGGCGGGTGGCGCTAGATTCGACACTTGGTTCGGAGATTCGCAAGACTCGGCCTTGCATTGTGATGTCGGTGAAGGTGCTGAACGAAAGGCGAAGGACGGTGACCGTGATCCCTCTGTCGAGCTCACCGAAAGCGAGCCCGCCGATTCTGATTCCGATCACTTGTGGAGGGAAACCTGTCGTGGCGGTGAGTGACCAAATACGAGCGGTGGCCAAGGAACGCCTGCACAGTCGCCTAGGCACGGTCACCTCGGAAGAGATGGCTGCACTGGAGGATGGCCTCAGGCAGATCATGCAGCTCTGATTAAGCGAACTGGTCAACGTTTGCTTGCTGGAGATTCGGTGGATAGGTTATGCCTGGCGCGAACGTGTCTTGACTGGGCGGCTATTCCAAAAGGCCCTGGCAGTGAAGACGAGTTCAGAAAAAACCATGGGATGAAAGAGTGAATCACTACCGGCATTTTCCAGAACACCAGGCAAACTATCCGTCAGTAGTTCATACACCGCCTTCATGTCGATTACGGTTGGGACCAGATCCTGGGCGACGAATGCGGCACATAGCCGTGAGAATACCTTCGAAATGTCATTGTCGTGCACCTGAATATCAATGCCCTTAAGATCGCTCAGACGGTCCTCAAAACCTTTGTAGTCTCCAGCAAAAATGAAACAGCTATGTTTGTCTGCCAAAGACAAAGAGTGGTGATAGGCCAAACCCAGCTCAAAAGGCATGTTGAATCTTGGGACATCAATTCTGGACATGTCGTGAATCGAAAACTCACAGGAGTGAAGCAATTCAACGATGTGGTTGATTCTGTGCGTAGACCCTTGAATTTCAAGTGAAGCTCTGGGGATCAATCCATACCCGATAACGCCAACGACATAGGCCAAGAAGATGGGCTGGAAGGGTTTGTCGTAAGGAACGTTCAGGAAAACCGACCGAGGGCTCATTGGATTCAGGAGCCGGCAGTCAAGGCTTTCTGTTTGTGGCGACGAATCACAGCCTCGCTCGAATCCCGAACCCCAGGCGTAGACTCAACCAACGCCGTTAGCCGGGCGACAGTTTTATTCGAGAGTTTGAAAACGCGCTGGATGTCTTCCAAGGTGGCTGGCCGGCCAGTGAGAACTACGGGTTGTGATTTTCGTCTTGCCATAGTTTGATTGTAGCTAGCGCTAGACTCCCCAACTGTAGTCTTTGAGGGCGGCGTCCAGCTCGGCGGTGGAGTCGTGGAGGCGTATTAGTTCGAGGGCGAGGGCGTCGCACATGGCTTTCCAACTGGCTTCTATAATGTTCTCGGAAACACCTACGGTGGCCCAGGTTCTTTTGAAGTCGCTCCACTCTACCAAAACCCTTACCTTGGAGGCGGTGCCGGGTTTGGAGTCTAATACTCGCACTTTGTAGTCAGTCAGTCTAACCTGGGCGATCTCGGGGTAGCGCTGGCTTAGGCATTGGCGGAGAGATAGGTCTAGCGAGTTTACCGGGCCGTCCCCTAGTGATGAGGCTGAGAGGACTGTGCCGTCGCCTAGCTTTACGATTACGCTGGCGGTGGTGGTGGACTTGCCGCCTGGGGTGGAGCGCGTTGCTACTTCGTAGTTCACTACGTCGAAGAAGTGGGCGCCAGGATGGATAGCTTCTC
>CAZZGS010000645.1:0-3278 GCA_964653845.1 uncultured Bryobacter sp. | reverse complement strand
AAATTTGCTGCGAGTACAGGGTGGCCTGCTGCGGCGAGGAATTCGTTGATGCGCTCGTAGCCGTAGTCAAATTCATGGTTGCCAAGTACGAAGGCATCTGTGTTGAGTGGGCGGAGAACTTCAAAGACAGGCAGCCCGCGAAAGATTGTGCTGACGGGCGAGCCCTGAACGTTGTCTCCTGCATTGAGGAGAATACATCTTGGACAGTTCTTGCGCTCCTGTTGGATTGCTGCGGCAAGGTAGGCTGCCCCTCCTACACCTTTGTCAGAGGGCGAGAGGCGCGCATGGAAATCGTTGAAGTGGAGGATCGAAAAATCCACCACTGAATCCTGCGACCAGCCGGGTGAGGCTAGACAACAGAGCAAGAACAGAGAGCGCATGCTCACTATGGTAGCGAGTTGGCGTCAGTTGGGAGTTGCTGCGAGCCAGTAGCCGCTGCGCGATTTGACATCGGCACCTGAGCGCCGAACTTCAACTTCTATCGTGTGCCAGCCACCGTCGAGTTGCACCGCTTTACTTGGGCTGTAGCTTAGGATGTACTGGTGTTGGAGCTCGTCACTCAACTTCTGAACCGCAGACTCGAAGCCATTCAGATTTAGGAATGAAAATTCGCTTCCGCCCGTGTACTTTGTGTAGACCTCTTGGGGATTGCTGATGAAGATGGCCTTGGTAGCGGTAAACATCTCCTTGAAGATAGGCATCACGTTGCCCATAGTTCCGCCGAGGGCACTCATCTGTGCTTGAGTTGTTGGCGTATTGGCCATGCCAGCTGGCATCGGCCGGGCGCTCGGTGGAATTGGGTTTGGGCGTGGATACTCTGGCGAAGCCATGAGTTTGTTCATGATTCGCGACATGTTGATCGAATAAACGATGATGTTGTTGAGCTCCACTTCGAGAAGGGCATCTTTTACTCTGGCGACGCTGCCGCTCTCTTGAGTTTCACTGACAAGCACTATAACCCTGCGGTGGTCGGGGGTGCGCTTCTTTAGCATGCGAGCGGCCTGAAGGACAGCATCGGACATAGCGCGGGTTTGCGAGCCGGGGCGCATCTTTGCCAGGGCCTGCTTGAATTTGTCTGTATCGTTGGTGAAGTCCTGTATGGTTTCTATGCGGTGGTCGAAGGTGACGATGGCAGCTTCGCCGCGCTCACCGATGATCAGGGGCTCGATCATCGATCCGATCTTCATCACGGTAGGCAAAACTTTTTCGGTGGATGCGCTGCGCTGTACTACAAGCACGAGCGAGACGGGCACGTAGGCTTGATCGAGCTTCAGGTCTTGAAATTTGCCGTTGTCGCGAAGAATGAAGTCTTTGACGTCGAGACCTTCAACGGCATTTCCGTCGCGATCCTTGACTGTGGTTGGGGCAACTACCGTTCGCGTTGTGACGCGGAGCACGGTGTCGACTTCCTGGGCACTTGCCAGTGAAAGAATTATTGCGGACAAAAGGAGTTTCTTAATCATTCTTTTCTCTTTGGTAATCTCCACTCTTGCCGCCACTCTTGGACAACAGGTGTAGATCGGTAATCACTATGCCCTTATCGAGGGCTTTTGTCATGTCGTAAATTGTGAGTGCGGCTATGGCGGCTGCAGTCAATGCTTCCATTTCCGCGCCAGTACCCGCAGTACAGCTTACATGGGTTCTGACGCGAATACCGGCACTTTCGATTCCAAATTCAATATCGACTTTTGAAAGTGGGATCTGGTGACAGAGGGGAATCAGTTCCGGGGTACGCTTGGCCGCGAGAATTGCGGCGATTCTCGCTACTTCGAGGGGATCTCCCTTAGGATTGTTTGGCAGGGCCGCAAGAACCTCAGCCGACATGTGAACGAAAGCATGCGCACTAGCCGTCCTGGTTGTAGCGGTCTTTTCTGAGATGTCGACCATGCGGGCAGTGCCTGCAGAATCATAGTGGCTTAGTTTGCTCATTGCACCAATACCTGAATGGGATCTCCCGCTTGCCAGGACTCTTTCTGAGAGTCTACGACGACGAAACAGTTGGCACGAACCAGTGTGGGGATGTCGCCTGAACCTTGCCAGGAAAGAATCTCGACCTTCTGCCCGAAATCTGAAAGCAAACCTGGCAGAAATCGAGTGAGGCCGGGCTTGTGAGAATAGCTGGCCTGAATTGCCGTGGAGTGGAAATGCAGCGCTGGATCGGCGATACCAGAGAGACGGCTCATGGCTGCTTCGGCAAAGATTCGGAACGTGACCATTGTGGACAAGGGGTTTCCGGGGAGGCCGAAGAAATAGGTGCCCTTTGCGTTACCAAAAACCGTTGGCTGGCCGGGCTGAATGAGCACACGGTCGAAGTAAAATTCGGCCCCAAGATTGGCAAGCGAGGTTTCTACAAAATCGTATTCTCCCGCAGAGACTCCACCGCTGATCAAGAGCAGGTCTGCTTCGAGGCCATAGGCAATCAGGTCGCGGGTGATTTGTTCTTCATCGGGTGAGATGGGGAGGATTTCTGGACGGCCCCCAAGTCTTCGGACGTCAGCGGCGAGGGCCCAGGAATTTGAATTGCGAACCTGGGTTGGATTGGGGGTTCGTGCGATATCGACGACCTCATCTCCGGTCGCGAGTATCCTTACGATGGGCTGACGAGTTACCAGTACCTGGCTTTGCCCGACGGTGGCCAGCATCGCGATGGCAGATGAATCCATTCGTCGGCCCCTGGGGATGACAATGTCACCTTGGCGAGCCATGCTGCCTGCTGGGCTGATCCATTCACCAGGGTTAGGCGAGCGATCTGTAGTGATGTGAGTGCCTGTGTTGAGAACGTGCTCTTTCATGACCACTTGGTCCGCCCCATCCGGCATCACAGCGCCCGTCATGATCGAGATAGCTGAGCCCGGTGCCAGCGCTTCAGAAGGCATTTGACCGGCCCGGATTTCGCCGCTGATCTTGAGCTGAGATGCCAGACCGGAGGAATGAACTGCGAAGCCATCTCGCAAACTGCGAGCCAGCGGTGGCATATCGCGATCACTGCGAATATCGGCTGCACAAACGCGGCCTACCGCATCTGTGAGCCATAACGACTCGGTGGGGATTTCTGTACGAACGAGGACACGGCGGAGTACTTCCTGGCGCGCTTCGGAAAAAGTCAGTGTGGCCATGCCAGACCTCAGTCTAACCTGTAAGTTTGATGGAACCATGCCTTTGGACGATTCGAGAGATGCGAGACGGGCTCGACCGAAAGGCGTTGAGTCGCGAAGAATTGCTCCTATCGCATAGGAGGCAGATGCTCCGGCTGGGCAAACAACTCAATGCATATACAC
>CAZZGS010000644.1:0-3281 GCA_964653845.1 uncultured Bryobacter sp. | reverse complement strand
TGTGGTGACCGATGGATTGTGGCCCGGGATTCGGCGGGGGCCATCTCGCCGGGGGCGGGAGGTTGAAGTGGCGAGTGCGAGCAGTGAACCGTGGGTGGATGCCAATGGGTATCTGGTGGCTTATCACCGGGCGCTTGACGCCAAGACGCCGGTGTTGCTCGCTTATGAGGCGAATGAGAAGGCTGGGGTGAAGCCAGATGTCGAGATCCCTTACGGGACGTCAGAATTGGCTTTGATTGAAGCGCGAGTGGGGGGCGGAAATTTTGTGGTGGATCTGCCGGTCAGGTATCGCTCGGGATTGATCGCTGGGGAGGCGAAGGCGACAGAAGCCTGGAAGTCGCTGGCAAGGACTGCGGCCTGGCTGAAGCAGAATGAGGCTTTGTTCGGGCGGCCAGCGTTGGCGCAGTTGATGGCGATGGTTGAGCCTGGTGGAGCGACTCGTGAGATTGCGAATCTGTTGCACCGGCGCGGGGCGAGCCCGTTATTGTGCGGGGCTTTGCCAGGCAATGCCAAGCCACTGGCGCTCGTTGTTGCCGGCCTGAAGCAGATTCCGGTTGAATGCTTTAAGGTCGCAGAAGAAGGCGGCCTTGTGGTTACGGATCAGAAGGCTTTGCCGGGCACGACGTTGATTCGGGAAGAGACGGACCGGGTGTTTTGCCGTTTGGGGAATGGGACTGTAGTTGCCTACCGGAAACCGATTGTCGACCCGAGTGAGTTTGCGATGGACGTGATCGATTTGATTACGCACAGAAGGAGAGCAACGCGGTTGTGGAATGCTCTATCGGCGATTCCGCTGGCGACGGATGGAGAGCGACCGGGGGAGGCGCTGTTGCATGTGGTGAACTATGGTTCGCCGGCGCGAGAAGAAATTCAGGCCCATATTCAAGGTCATTTTTCAAAGGCTACATTGCTAAGCCCGGAGAAGGCACCAGTTGTGCTGAAGGCGGTTCGTCGAGGGCCTTCCACCGAAGTATTCTTGCCAACGCTTGAGCGAGTAGCTGTTGTGCGATTCTCAAACTAAGGAAGTTCCATGGATATCAACCGCCGTCAAATTCTCGCGATGGGTGCAGCCGCATTCGCCCCGATCCATATGCAGGGAGCTCGCATTCCGAAATCGCAATTTGCGGTACATCCTTTTGTGGAAGCGCACCCGAAGGCCGTGTTTATTAAGCGGACTTCGGTGCCTTCGAAGACGGATGGACCGGCGAAGCTGAAAGAAGGCTTGAGCTTTGCGCGCGAGGTGCTGATGCCGGTGGATCAGGCGGGGATCCCGGTTAGTCATAGAATCATTCTGAAGCCCAATTTCACTAGTGTCCGGAACAAACGTCCGGATGTGGAGAATTGGGGCACGGGGACGGATGCGCAGTTCTATGAGGGCATTGTGATGGGCCTGAAGGAACTGGGCGTGAAGAAGATGTCGTTTCTTGAGGCGAATGGATTTCACACCTGGAATTACCGTGGCCTGATCGATATCAATGAGCGGCATGGCGTTGACATGAACGAGCCAGACCGGCGGGAGCGCAATTTCAGGGATAGCTACGAGATGACCTGGACGAAGGTGCACGACCCGGTTGTGTACAAGCGGATTCCGCACTTTGCTCCAGTGAACGAGCCGGACACGTGGTTGTTGAACATTGCGAAGTGGAAGTCGCATGGCATGTGTATGACACTTTCCACGAAGAACCTGCAGGGGTTAGTTGTGAAGCCGTTCGTGCGGTTTTGTCCGGGTTGGAAGATGGTGACCGGTGTGCCGGCGTTTATGAAGCCCGACATTCATGGGGAAGTGGAATCGCGAGTGAACCGGTACTTCGAGAATCACCGCCAGTTGGGCTATGCGCGTTATGACAGCAAGGCTGATCTGAGCCCGATGAATCAGGAGATCTGGGCACACAAGACTTGTGACAATTACCAGACGCTGAACCCGGGTCTGAACATCATTGAAGGCATCTATGGCCGTGATGGCGATGGCTTCGGAATTGGCAACGATGTGCTGACCAACCTGGTGATGTTTGGCAAGGACCGTCTGACGCTGGACATGATCGGAATGTATCTTGGTGGGCACGAGCCGGGCAATGTAAACCTGTTCCGAATTGCCAAGGAACGCGGGTTACTGGGTTCGTTTAATCCGTGGGATGTTGAGATCTATGAATGGGTGAACGGAACGCCGGTTCCACGGAAGTTGAATCAGCTTACCCGGACTCCGTTGAAGACTTATTACCTGCAGAAGGATAACGAGCCGAAGTTCCATTTGGTGAATGACCGCTTCGACTACGACAAGGTGAAAGTCTAGAATCACCAGTTTTGGTGAAGATCTGGCGTTGAGACAAAGGGAGAAGCCGCTTGCTTCACTACTGCAAGTGACTTTGCGAGTTGGGGGCTGCGCCGGAACTGGTTCAGCAAACCCTCGCCGAGGTTGGCGTGAGTCCACCGGAGCGCAAACACATGGGTGCGCGATCAATAGGCGCACTGAGGCTGACGGCTAACTGAAGCAGTTCAAGAATACAGGCAGATTGTCAAAGAACCTGCGTGGCGGTCAGAGGATTTGTGTCCTTACTGGCGCTGTCCCGCGCCCTCGGAGGAGCTATTTCCGAGGCAAAGATCGATGAGGTAGCTTTTGGCTTTGAACCTCGTTTTTTAGGGTCGGATTGGATGGCTAGAGGACGGAATCGGTTGGTGGTGGTGTTTTGGGTTTGAGTGCAACTGGTGGCAAGTCCATGCGGCGGCAGAATTCCTTGTAGATGTATTCGGTGATGGACTGGCTGAGCTGGGGGCGGGTCCTCGATGGGTTCGATGTTTGTGTTGGTGCCGCGCTCGCGGATGAGGTCCTTGATGGCTTTGATGGTTTTTAGCATGCGGGCGGGGATGCGGTCTAGTTCGCGGAGGACGGCGAGGTAGTCGCGGTCGGGTGTATTGAATTTGCCTTCGAGGAGGAACTGGTTGAAGACGTGTTCCATTTGAAGGAAGCGGAGCTGGAGGTGGATGAGTTGCTGGACGAGGATGTGTTCGGTGGGGGTGACGGGCTGGTACTCTTCGAGCAGGTTGTGGACGGTAGTGGCGACGAGGTCTGGGCTGCCGAGGAGATGGGTGTAATGAAAAAGTTTAGATCGGCTGGCCGGTTGCTACAGCTTGCGCAACAGCCTTCAGCATCACCGGCCTGCTGATTTAAACGTCGATTGAACTAGAGCAAAACCTGACATAGTATAGGGGCTCTGGCAAACTGTTCGTTGAAAGAAAATGGCGAGCCCCTATTCGAATGATCTGCGGGCTAAGTTTTTGGCGGC
>CAZZGS010000643.1:0-3285 GCA_964653845.1 uncultured Bryobacter sp. | reverse complement strand
CTTCGATGTAACATTCAAACTCCTCTTCAGGCGCGCCTGCGGCCGCTTGACACAGCGGCTATTTGGAGACGTAGTCGAGTGGCTTGACCCGGCCCAACCGGACGTGCGCAGCTTGCAAGCCGACTTAGTGGCCCGTTGCAGCGATGGATCCTTGCGCCACGTCGAACTGCAAACCACCAATGATCCGTCGATGCCCTTCCGCATGTTGGAATATTACGTGGGCTTGCAGCGGGCACTTCGTCAACGCGTCAACCAGACCCTCTTTTACGCCGGGCGCGAGCCGTTGCGCATCCCGCCCAGCTACCAATCCGACAGCACTCTGCACCGCTACGCGATTGTAAATCTACGCGAGATGGATGGAGAGGAACTCCTGCAGAGCGAGGATTGGGCCGACAACGAGTGGGCACTGCTGACAAAGGCCGATCCAGAGCGAGTCATGCGCATCGTGTTGGACAAACTGGCACGGCTTGACCCCAGCGAGCAGGGCTTAGCTTCGGCCACGTTCGTGCTGATTGGAGGCATAATAGGGATGGCAGCAGAGATTACCAGGAGGATTCAGAACGAAATGATCGATGTCATGGAAAACGAAGTCTTGGGTCCGGCCATCCGCCAAGGCCTGGAGCAAGGCCGACAAGAAGGCAGAGTCGAAGGCAGAGTCGAAGGCAGAGTCGAAGGCCGCAGCGAAGGCATGGCTTTGCTACTGGAAACCCAGCTCGAAAAACGCTTCGGCAGCCTACCACCCATGCTGAAAGAACGCCTTTTCGCAGCTCCCCCCGCCGCCTTGGCCACTTGGAGTTTGCGTATCCTGGACGCCTCCTCCCTGGAAGAGGTTTTCGCTTAGTTCATCACAAAGCGAAACAGCAGTCCCGAACTCAAACCATCCCCCCATTCCTTCGGCAGAACTGGGGGTACTCTTTCGTGTTCAATCCTCGGGTGCACTACAGTCTGAAACGCACCTTGCATAGTCTCCAATAAAATCGGCCCTTTGGCTTGAAGTCCACCGTATGAACTCGCCCCACATCGCTTGCCGCAAAAGACCCTGCACAACGCTCCATCACACAACAAGCACTATCCCGAATAAAACCATTGCGCCGTGCTGATCTCAGAAGTCATCACGAGCCGTTTCCTAAATACTACGGCCGGAAGCCTTTTGTCCCTGCTGTCGATCGCAACCAACTCTCAGGTCAAACCGCAACGACAGCAAAGACCTCGTGGGCCCTCTGCATTTCCGTTGCTACGTCGCTTTGACCTTCGTCAATCAAAGGTTCAAGGATAATCGGAATGTCTTCCGGAATCGAAGACATGACTGCACTGAACGCATTCACCGCATTCTTCGAGATCGGATCATGTCGACTCGCCGTGTTTACTTCGCTCATATGAACTTCAGCTAGCCTGTCCTGAAAACAGCGGACGAGCAAAGCAGCCTCAGTCATGCTCGGGTCCACTTGGCGAGCATGGCCGATATCGAAGCAAAACCGCGCCGCTGGCAAAGCTTCAAAGAGGCCGCGCAATTCATCCACCGTCCTTCCGATCGGCTTTCGCTTATCCATGTTTTCGATCAGTAGCCGATCACCGAAGATCTGCCAGCGGCCGGGGTTGAATATCATATCCGGGTGCACGACAATCGGAAATCCTTGGTCTGCCAAAACGCGAAGTTGGTCTACAACCCGAGCCTCTTCTTCGATACCAAACCGGCTCGGTGCGTGAATCGACACAAAGGTGAACTCGGACAAATCAAGATGCGGGATTGCCGCAGACAGTGGCGCAAGTTCGTTTACCCGTAAAGCAGACAACTCCACTACGTCGATCCTGTGACGATGAAGTATCTCCAGCCCTAACCGAAAATCTCCTCGCGCCAATGCTCCAGTCGAAAATCCAATACGCCTCATCAAAATACTCCATAGGTCATAGCAAGCTGTTTGAGTTCGTCGTTGTCTCGAAGAAAGAGGTGAACTAGACCTTCATGAAATGGCTGGCTCACGTTGCGTACTTCCTTCCACGCCGCAGACTTACGCAGATCTTCGTGCGTTTGCGCCTTCTCTTGCTCTCCGCGCTTTTCAGGGTCATTTAAAATCGCCAGGAATTGGTCGTAGCTATCGAAAATCGCGCAGGACGTTTCTTTAGGCACTTTCAATTCCATGCAAGCCTTCGCGATCGTCTCCAGCGGCGGCTTGGCAAGCTCATTTGAGAGATAGGCCGTCAAGAGAGAAACGTCTTTCTCTTCAATAAGTGCGGTTCGCGCAGCTTCAGCAGCAGTATCCAGATGGCAAAAAAATACATGAGCAAGGCCCGCAGCGAATATAAGTTTCCGGGACATCCGAAGCTTGGCATTTCGCAGAGCCCATTTTTTGTCATTGTCCGCGCGCTGCTTGTAGACGAAATCGACGGTTACAGTGCGCCAGTAGCGAGTCAGATCGTTTAGCAGGAAACGTGGGATTCGAACATCGGTGCCACCATGAGTAAGACCCCGATCATCGCCAAGGTATCGGCGGACAATCTGTCGTCGCACGCGATCATAGGCTTCGCGGTTACCAACAGGGTAGGATTCAAGCAGCAATAAGACGCGCCGCGTAGTATTGGAATTAAAGTCGTCCTCACCGCCAATATTGTGGACAAGTTCCTGACTGCCAATCATACGTCCGAAGACACCACTCACACCTGGCGCTATGAACTTTCCTTTAAGCAACAACCGCTCAATCTCCCGCTCCTGCTCTTTGTGCTCGGGTACAGACTGACCGTCGATCAGAAGGATCCAGTCCAGATCACTGCCAGACGTTACTTCCTCACGCGCAACCGAGCCAAAGACAACCAAGCTCGTGTCCGGCGAACCGCGCTCGATGGATTTTGTTAGCTCAGAGCGTCGCTTAATGGTCGCCGCTTGAGCCTCACGAATCGATGCCCAAGTGGCACCAAGCAGCGCTTCCAATCGGTCGAGTTGCAAAGAACTGTGAGTGGGAACGGCCATTGGATTTCTATATGGTACGACGGGAACATACGCAACAAGGCAAGAGCACGAAGTACCTACAAGAAAGATCTAAAGGCTCCCCCGGATCAGGCCAATCAAGCCAAGGGTTCAGTCTCATTGAGGGAAAAGGCACTATGCACCCTGTCTAGACGAATTTCTGCCTGGGAGGGGTCGAGCACTTCGAGCCTCGCAAGGCACACTCACATCCGATCCAACTCCCTCGAATATTAAGATTTTACGATTCACAACAATTTTCAAAAATCTTTTGCCCCTAATCCACTCATTCCAAACAAAACCCGCCAGGCCTAAACATTAAGCCC
>CAZZGS010000642.1:0-3286 GCA_964653845.1 uncultured Bryobacter sp. | reverse complement strand
CCGTGTCACCACCCCAATCTTCGGCCAGGAGGCCTCGATCGTTCAGTTGTTGCTTGATGCGGTCGATCTGGGCGTCGGGCTTATCGATTTTGTTGATGGCAACGAGGATCGGAACACCAGCGGCCCTGGCATGATCGATTGCCTCAATCGTTTGTGGCATGACACCGTCATCTGCGGCTACGCAAAGAATGACAATGTCGGTGACTTTGGCACCCCGGGCACGCATGCGAGTGAAGGCTTCGTGACCCGGAGTATCGATGAAGACGATCTTGCGGGCGTTGTGAGTGACGGCATAAGCGCCGATGTGCTGAGTGATACCGCCGGCTTCGCCGCTGGCAACATTGGCACTGCGGATGGCGTCGAGAAGCGAAGTCTTACCGTGGTCAACGTGACCCATGACGGTAACAACAGGTGCACGGCGAACGAGCACGCCGTTGTCTTCGGCCATTTCGATGTCCCAGGTGGATTCTTCTTCGAAGCTCATCTGGGTAGCGGTGGCACCGAAATTGGCAGCCAACTCTTCGGCCATTTTGACGTCTAGAGGCTGATTGATGGTGGCAAAGATCTTCTTCTCTACCAGCTTCTTGATAACGAGATTGGTGCGGATGCCAAGCTTTTCAGAAAGTTCCTTGACGGTAATGCCTTCGGAAATCGTAATTTCCTTGTTGGCCGCCATCGACACTTCTTCTTCGCGCTTGCGCTGGGCGAAGAGGAGTTTACCCTCTTGCTCGAGTTCTTTCTCGCGCCGAATCTGTTCTTTGGACTTGGTCGGTTTAACTGCGTGGCGACGACCGGGTTCGGTCGATGGGAGCACAGAAGCTTCAGGACGCAAGGGTGTAGGCGAAGTCGGATGCTTGCCGGTGCGCAAAGGCGGACGGCCAGCATTGTAACCGCCACCGGCATAACCACCACCGGCATAACCACCACCGCCACCGGCATAACCACCACCGCCGTAACCACCGGGGCCACGCGCTTGAACTGCACCGGGCATAGCCCGAGGCGGCTGGGGACGACCCGGCATGGCAGGACCTGGGGGACGCAGCGGCGCGCCCGGGCGAGTGCCCATGGCTGGCTGCTGCTGACGAGCTTGCGATTGAGCAATTCGTTCAGCGAGTTTAGGATCGGGCGGCACGATGGGCCGGCTGGTTTGAGGCTTGGGAGGACCGAAGCTTTGGCCACTACCCTGCATGGGCGGGCGGCTCTGCTGCGGAGGCCGGGGCATCGAAGGAGCACCAGGAGTAACTCCGGCGCGATTGCCCGCCAGAGGCTGATTGGCTTGAGGGCGGGGCATCGGCATACCAGGGGCGCCGGCTGTTGAGGCCGGAGGCGCAGAGGGCGCACCCGGAGCAGCAGCACTACGCTGGGGCGGGATGATTTGACCGGGGCGAGGTGCAAGCGGAAATGCCTGTGGAGGGCGCGGAGCCTGCGGTGCAGAAGGAGCAGCGCGAAGTGGCGTGCCAGGAGCAATCTGAGAGGCGGGCATTACAGAACCAGGGCGCGGAGCTGCAGGCCGAACCGGCACCGGCATAGCCGGCCCAGGGGCAACCTGCATAGATGGCGCTTGCTGCATAGGTGAAGAAGGACTTGGCACCGCAGGAGAAGGAAGAGCCGGAGCCGGCGTTGCTGGCATGGCCGGTGCAGGAGCGGCTGAAAGAGGCGGTGCGATCGTTGGAGCTGAAGCGACCACTGGTGGTGCAACCTGGCTCGGCGCGGCGAAGACGGGCCGAATGGGCATCGAAGGCGCACCCTTGTTGCCTGCGTTTGCAGCCAAAGGCGGCATCAACGGCGATCGGAGGGGTGGCGCAAGTGGCTGCGGCTTGGGGGGCTCGGCCGGTACTGCTGGAGCAGCAAGCGCCGCAGCGGCAGGTGCCGCGCTCGCCGGCGCAGGAGTCTCAACCGCAGGCACCTGCGTGGCCTTTGCAGATGCTTCCTGAATGACCGGGGCCGCAGTCGGTTGGGCAGCCTCAAGCAGACTCATCTGCTGTGCCGGTTCAGCATGATCTTCGTGATCACTCGAATGGACGTCGCGGCCAACGGAATCGTCTTCCGGTTGGGCCTTGGCTCCCCGATTTTTCTTTGGACCTTGGGCAGCGGCTTCGGCAAGCAATTTCTGCTTGACGATAACTGCCACATCCGCCTCAATGGAACTCGAATGCGTCTTTTTTTCCGATACTCCCAAATCAGGCAGCAGGTCCAGAATTGCCTTTGGCTTGACTTCAAGCTCCCTGGCCAGCTCGTTAATGCGAATCATATGGTGACGCTAGGTCGAATCCCTCTCAACGGTACTGTTCTTCTTAATCCATGGCTTGGCGCTTTCAATCAAAATGATTGCGTTCAGCCGTAATACGGTTGCCAGTCGTGCCCACGGTCGAAGATTCCAAGAGTTGAAGCAGAACCTTCTTATCGTAACAAATCCCTAGGGCTTATCCGAATCGATGGATTCAGGCACAGCTTTAGGGGCGACTTCTTCGGCGGTTTCGGCTGGAGCATCAGGCTCAGCCGCTGTCATAACTACTTCAGTTTCTGCAGATACCTTCTCATCGGAATCGGCTACTGCTTCGGAGGTTTCAGCCTCTTCGACCACAGCTTCGGCAGCTTCAGGTGCAGCCGCTTCAAACTGGGCATAGAATCCATTGATCGAGTTATAAAGCGATTGGATCGACTCCTCACCAACGCCCGGCAATTGCTCGAGCTCTTCGGGGGTGAGCGAACCGAGTTGCTCGACGGTGCCAACTCCAGCACCAACCAGCGAGTCGATCAGCGCTTCGGGCAGACCATAGTCAGCCAGTACAGAGATCGGAGTACCAGCGGGGATGAGTTCAGACAATTGTGTCTCAACTTCCTGCCGCTTCTCTTCTTCACTCTTGATGTCAATCTTCCAGCCGAGCAATCTGGCTGCAAGACGAACATTCTGGCCGCGCTTGCCGATGGCCAACGACAACTGGGTGTCATCGACAATAACTTCCATATGCTTCTCATCTGCGTTGATGATGGAAACACGTGCGATCTTAGCCGGGCTCAGGGCATGTGTGGCAAACTCCACCGGGTTCTCACTGAACTGGATGATATCGATCTTTTCGCCTCGCAATTCCCGGATGATGCTTTGAACGCGCATGCCCTTCATGCCGACGCAGGCGCCAACACTATCCACATCGCGATCGCGGCTTGAAACGGCAATCTTGGTTCGCTCCCCAGCTTCGCGGGCACAACTCTTGATCACAACGGTGTTGTCATAAATTTCCGGCACTTCCTGCTCGAAAAGGCGCATCACAAGTTCGCCTGCAGC
>CAZZGS010000641.1:0-3293 GCA_964653845.1 uncultured Bryobacter sp. | reverse complement strand
GCCCGCCCCTGCCGCCACGCCCAAGCCTGCGGTGCCACCAGATACACCACCGGGATGCCCATCGCCTTCAGGCGCCGCGCCACGCGAAGGTGAAAGTCGGGAGAATCGGTCAGGATGGCCAGATCCGGCTTCTCGCGCTCAGCCGCCGCCAGTAGCTTCTTGTATTCGCCATAGATCCCCGGCAGATGCGTTACCACTTCGACCAGCCCCACAACACCCAACTTGCCCGCATCGATCACCGGCCTTACCCCGGCGGCAAGCATCTTCGGTTGAGCGCAACCAAAGAAGTCCAGATCGCTGCGCCTACGCCGCAAAGCGTCCACCAGGCCAGTGGCGTAAAAATCGCCACTCGCTTCGCCTGCCGAGATCAGGATCTTACGCGCCACTTCTACCCAGCGTATCGCGCTATCATTCGGGTGTTGATGACAGAGCGGCTGACGGTGAAGGCATTCGCGGAGCGTTTCCGCAAAGAGATGGTTCCTCTCTCGGGGAAGATCAGTTTCTATTCGGCAGGTTTGCGCCTGAACGAAGAAGACGAAAAAGAGCTGATCTACGATCCAGTTAGCAGTTTGCCTCCCATGGTGCGAGAGCTATTGCCAGAAATGTCGATCGTTCTTGTACCCCATCTTGAAGGCACCGGTGAAGTCACGGTTGTGATGGATCCTCCAAAAAGCGCAGTTAAAGAAGAAGCTGAAGATCGCGTCTGGCAGAACGAGACCCTGATCGATGACAATGTCGTGCTTACTTTCGCTGTGCAGGACTGCGACAGTGGTGAGTATCACTACCGCCTCTTCCGCATCATCGCCGCCAAGGTAGTGGAGCGGGCCGCAGCCAAGTTCTGGAATGAATTTGAGGACATCCTCCGCGACGAACTGAAGCGCCGCGTACATGGTGAAGTTGACGAAGAAAGCTGGAAGGCAAAAGACGAACTCCTCGCCCTCACGACCAATCCATGGCGCGATTCCAAGCTCTTCCGTGCCTACGCCAAAGTCTCAACGATTGATACGTTGACTCTCTATCTCCACGGCCTCTGCTGCGACATCGACGTCGAGCCCGGCCCCCGCCAGATGCAAAGCCGAGAAATGCGCAAGCGCCTCGTCTGGCTGCACGAGAAAATCGGAGCCCCGGAAGGCTACGTCATTTTCCCCGAGCAGAAGAAGTCTTAGGCATTCGTTAGCTTGCGGGTTGAGTCTGATATCTATCCACTTGAATCGACTTCGCCTGACTCCGCGCGACTGCAATGTCGTAAGTGTTCTGCATTCGCATTAGCGTATCCATATCTACTCCAAAGGCTTTTTCAAATCGCAGAGCCATCTCGCCTGAAAGGTTGGCCTTGGCGTTTAAAAGACTTGAAAGCGTTGGCCGGGATACACGAAGAATCTTTGCCGCTCCTGTCACAGAAAGCTCATGTGCCTCGATGATCCCGGTCTTTAGAAAACGGCCGGGGTGAACTGGGTTTTGCATTCTCATGACCTACTCCTCAATGGTAATCTTCAAAGTCGATATCGACGATCTCATCATCTTCAATAGCTCCATGTGGAAGCCCGGTTTTGCCCGAAAGGAGCCTGCCAATGCGATCATCATCGAAAGATGAAATGATATAGCCAGGGAGCCGTGCCATGACAAATTTCGAATCCATCGACTGGGCTGCATGCCCGCTAGTTGAGATTAAGCCGCAAGTTCAAAGTGGCTCCCCTGTCTTGCGCGGGACTCGTATGCCCGCAAATGCAATCATTGACAATTTTGAATTTGGCTTGACGATAGCGGAGATTTCTGAGCAGTTTGAGATTGAAAAAGATTTGGTCGAACAAATTTTGATTTACGCTGAGAGCCACCGGATTGCGCATCCTGTTTGACAAGAATGTTCCGGTAGGAGTTCGTCGATTCCTTGCAGGGCATGAAGTTAGCACCTTCATGCAAACAGGCTGGCCTGTGCAGCTTGAAAATGGTTTACTACTCAAGGCTGCAGAGGAATCCGGCTTCGATGTTATGGTCAGCTCCGATCAGAACATTCGATACCAACAAAACCTTAGTGCGCGCAAACTCGCGCTGGTCGTTCCAGGCTCCAACATCTGGCCGATTGTCAGTTCCCACGCTGCAGTAATCAGCAAGGCAGTAGATTCGGCGGATCCAGGCACATACCAATTCATCGAGATGCCCCTACCTCCAAAAAAACGCAATAAGCAATAGCTTTTGTGCCGCAACGCTACTTCAGCAGCTCCGCAATCCCGTCATAACCAGCCGCACGCGCCAGCCCTGCCGCCGTCTTCCCCGCTTTATTCCTCCGCGTCCGATCCGCGCCCTTCTTCAGCAACAACGACACCATCTCTTCGCGTCCCCAACTCGCCGCATAATGCAGCGGCGTTGCCTTCGAATCCCGATCGAGCGCATGAATATCCGCCCCGCGCTCCAGCAGCAATTGCGCCATCGCCAGTTGCCCAGCAAGCGCCGCATCATGCAGCGGCGTCGCTCCGTTGGCATTGAGCGCATTCGCACTCGCCCCAGCCGCCAATAGCAATTCCGCAATTCCCATATGCCCTTTGAGACAAGCATCGTGAATCAGAGTGCTGCCATTGGCAGTTGGCGCATCCGGATCCATCTTCCGCTCGAGCAACAACTGCACCACCTCCGTCTGCCCCTTCAGCACCGCATCTTCCATCTGCCTCGCTGCCCCACGAGCATCCCCACCCGCAATCTTTGCGCCCTTACCCATCAGGTAATCCACCACCAAAGTATGTCGCTGCCGCAACGCCTCGTCGAGCGGTGTCGATCCACCTTGATCCTTGGCATCCACCTCCGCGCCCGCCACAATCAGCAACTGCGCCACTTCAAGAAAACCCTTCGTTGCCGCCTCATGCAGCGGTGTGATCTTCGTATCCTTGATGCGATGCTTCGGGTTCGCCCCAGCCTTCAACAACAACTCGACAACCGGCGCATGACCCTTCCAGGCCGCCTCATCGAGAGCCGTCGCACCGCTGCCATCCTCGGCGTCCACCTCCACCTTGTGAGCCAGCAGAAACTGCACAATCTCTTTATGCCCCCGGCTGGCGGCAAGGTGCAACGCAGTCGACCCCACCCTGTGCCGCCTCTTCAGATCCGCGCCACGAGAGGCCAGCAATTCCACCATATCGAGGTGATTCGTGAGAATGGCGTAATGCAGCGGAGTGGAGCCGCTTTCGGCATGAGCGGCGTTGATGTCCATATGTGGAGCATCTACTTCCGCGCCACGCTCCAACAATAGAATTGCGATTTCTTTGTGCCCGCCCCAGGCCGCATCATGCAGCGGCGTCCCA
>CAZZGS010000640.1:0-3307 GCA_964653845.1 uncultured Bryobacter sp. | reverse complement strand
GCCCATGTCGTATCGAAGTTCCCCAAGAATCGTGTCATCTGTATGGCCGGCGTACTCGACACCGCTCGCTACCGCACCTTCATCGCAGAAGAGCTCAACGTCTCGATGGAGAATGTCACGGCGATGGTTCTTGGTGGTCACGGCGACACGATGGTTCCCCTCGTGCGTCTCACCAGCGTCAGCGGCATCCCGATCACCGAACTGATCCCGCAGGATCGCATCGACGCCATTGTCAAGCGTACCCGTGAGGGCGGCGCTGAAATCGTCAAGTACCTCAAGACCGGCAGCGCTTTCTACGCGCCTTCTGCCGCCACAGTCGAGATGGTCGAGAGCATCCTCAAGGACAAGAAGAAAGTTCTTCCCTGCGCAGCCCTGCTCGAAGGCGAGTACGGAATCAACGGTCTCTTCGTCGGTGTACCCTGCAAATTGGGCGCTGCCGGTATCGAGAAGATCTACGAACTGAAGCTGAGCGAAGCGGAAACCGCTGAACTCAACCGCAGTGCCGCTGCCGTTCAAGAACTGGTCGATGTATTGAAATCGAAGGGCGCTTAAGCCTCGATTTCCATCGAAAGTATCCCGCCGCCAAAGCTCTTGCCTTGAGCGTCGGATAACAAACTCAGTGTGCCGCCACCCATCAGGGCCTGGCGGCACACAAAGTTTAGTGCCCCAATATTGGGCAGCTCAAACCGCTCCACGCTGCCCTCAATCCGATCTGCAAAATGAGCCTTCACCCGCTCCGCCGTCACCTCACGCAGCAGCACCTCATAGTCCTCAGCGCGGTACGCAATCACTCCGATATTCACGAGGTCACCCTTGTCGCCAGACCTTGCATGAGCAATGCTTCCCAGTTGCATCTTCATCCCAACACCTCTAAGCGTGTCGCCACAGCCGTGCGAGGCAACAGCGCCGGCCAGTAAGCTACCACTTGATGAGCCTTCGGCCTTCCATCTCCATAGCCAGTCGCCCCAGGCGGCCCATTCAACACCAGCGGAATCATCTCTCGAGTCCACCGCTCGACAGGTCCACGCTCACTGGCTCGCACCGCCATCCGCAACATCGCCCACTCCTCGCCAAACACCTCGGTCACGGTGCGATCAAACTTCAATCCCAACAGTTCACAGCGCTCATTCACAATCGCTGCCCCGCGGCGAGCTTTCTCTGCAGCCATCGGAGGCCCGTAAACAAGCGTCCCCGCCGCCTTCCAGCCCCAATGATAAGAAATGCTCGCCTTTAGCATTTCGGGTCTCGGCAAGCCATGCGCTCCAGTCACCTTCACCCGATCCGCTCCGTCTTCTACCAGCGTCACGCTAGTAAAGTCCGCAATCACGTCAGGTGTGTAGTAGGCCCGTGGATCCCCAACCTCGTACACCAATTGTTCCTTCACACTCCCAAGCGACACACGTCCCCCAGACCCAATATGCTTGGTAATCACAAACGTTCCATCCGCCTCGGCCTCGACAATCGGATACCCAATTCGCGCCAGATCTGGAATCGTCTTCCAGTCCGCCAGGCAGTTTCCACCGGTACACTGAGCCCCGCACTCCACAATGTGCCCAGCCGTTATCCCCGCCGCCAGTAGATCCCAATCCGTCTCACCCCAACCAAACTCAAAGATCATCGGCGCCAGCACCAGCGCTGCATCCGCACACCGCCCCGTCACCACAACATCTGCCCCAGTCTTCAGCGCCTCAGCCAGCGGGAAAGCACCAATATAAGCGTTGGCGCTCAACACATGCTCGCGCACGTTCGACAGTGCCTCACCCGTATCGATGTTCAGCAGCGGAAACTCATCCACTCGATCGAGGATGTCGTCCCCCAATACGACAGCGACTTTCAACTGAGGACAACGCCGCCGAATCTCTTCAGCACAGCCAAGCGGATTCACCCCACCCGCATTCGCAATCACCTTCACCCCACACGACTGAATCCGCTCCATCAACGCAGGAAAATCCCGCGCATATCCAAACGCCGGATTCTCCTTCTTCTGCTTCTGCAGAATCGACATCGTCACTTCAGCCAGGTAATCAAGCGCCAGCTAATCGAGCGGCCCATCCTCGACCAGCCGCCCCGGGGCCTCAGACGAATCACCCCAAAATCCTTGCCCACAACCAATTCGAATCATCGCGTACACACCTCAAACAGAAACGACAGCGTCTCGCGAGTCTTCGCCGGATCCACAATCGCATCTACATGCCCGCGTGCCGCCGCATAACGCGCATCCAGCCACCGGTCATAGTCCGCCCGAGTCTGCGAAATCTTCTCGGCCAACTCCGGCCCGGGATTCGCTCCATGGATCGCCACCACAGCCGAATCCCCTTCCATCACCCCAATCCGCGCCGTAGGCCAGGCCAGAGCAAAATCAGGATCAAAACCCTGCCCCGCCATCGCATAATAGCCAGCCCCGGAGCTATGATTCAGCGTTAAGACGATCTTCGGAACTGTCGCGCAAGACATCGTCTCCACCATCTCTGCACCCGCTCGAATGATGCCACTCTCCTCTGCCTGCTTGCCTACCATGAAGCCCGACACATCCTGCAGATAGAGCAGCGGCAAACGATGCCTCGCCGCCACGTCCACAAAATAAGCAGCCTTACGGGCAGACTCCGTATAGATGATTCCGCCAATCCGAGGCCCCAGTGCGGTCTTCAAAAATCCACGGCGATTCGCGATCACCGCAATCGGCCTGCCCCCCAATCGGGCGCGAGCACAAATTAACTCTGGCCCATAGTCCGGTTGGTGTTCCTCGATCGACCCCTCATCCAGAATCCCCTTCAAGATCTCAGAAGTGTCGTAAGGTTGCCGGTGATCATCCGGCAATACATCATAGAGGTCACCCTGCGAGGCAACCACTCGCGATTCCACCCCAACGGGCAACTCTCGAAACCGTCCCCTCAAAATCTCGATGCACTCGCGGTCGTCGGCGGCCTTCAAATGCGCCACGCCACTAATGCTCGTATGCATCGCGGCCCCGCCCAACGCTTCCGCCCCGGAAGTCTCTCCCGTCGCACCCTTAACCAGATTCGGCCCGCCCAGGCCCATAAAGCTCGTCCCCTCAACCATCACAATCAGGTCGCTTAAAGCAGGCAGATAAGCCCCACCCGCGATACACATCCCCATCACTGCCGCAAACTGCGGAATCTTCAAATTGCGCCGCATCTGCGAACAGTAGTGAAAGATCCGCGCCGCCCCATACTGCCCCGGAAAGATCGAATCCTGCAGTGGCAGATTCACACCCGCGCTATCCACCAGGTAGACAATCGGGATCTTCTCCCGCATCGCAATCTCTTGCGCCCGCAAGATCTTCGCG
>CAZZGS010000639.1:0-3308 GCA_964653845.1 uncultured Bryobacter sp. | reverse complement strand
GCTTATCGACGTCTATGAGTTCTACGGTGCCAGCGTCGTCGCCCTCATGGAGGTCCCGCGCGATCAGATCTCCAACTACGGTGTCGTCGATGCCGAACCCGTCCCCCACAACGGCACCAAAGATCGCCTCTATCGCATCCGCAACCTCGTCGAAAAACCAAAGGCCGACGACGCCCCCTCCAACCTCGCCATCATCGGCCGCTACATTCTAACCCCGGAAATCTTCACATCTCTCGAAGAAACTCCAGCAGGAGCCATCGGCGAAATCCAGCTTACCGACGGGCTCCGCCACCTCCTCCGTTCTCGCCCAATCTACGGCTTCCGTTTTGATGGCCAACGCTACGACGCCGGCGACAAACTGGGCTTCCTCAAAGCCACAGTCGAATTCGCCCTGAAACGCAGCGATCTTGGCGGCCCCTTCCGTGAATACCTGAAGGGTCTGAAACTCTAAGGCATATGACACCATCCCAATTGCTACCGCCCGTCAAACCAAGCGAAGCGGTAGCAATTGCTGAACTCATCCTGAAACTCACCCAAGGCCGCGCCTGGTCAAACGACATCCGGGCCAAACTCTCCGGCTCTCTGCCCACCCTCCATCTCGAAAAACTCACTGTCTCCCCGCTCTCACTCACCCCGGATCCAACCCACCCCGCCACCTACTTCCTCATCATCCAGACCGAAGGCGACCCCTGGCTCCTCCACATCGCCCCCGCATCAGCCGCCACCACCCCACTCTTCCCCAAGCCTCTGCTTCTGGCTCGCGTCCGCCCTGCCGGCGAACGCGAAATCATCATCAACGCCATCCCCGTCGCAGACAACCTCGGCACCATAATCCAGGGTCTTTATCCAAGCCTCCTCGCCCGCGCCACCTCTCTCCACAATCTCCAAAGCTACGCCATATGCCCCGATCTCAAAGACATCCTCAAGTCCTTCCCAAAACGCCCCAATCTTCTCCCCGCTATCCGCACTTCAGAAACTAACTGGCAACCCTACCTGCCCATCCTGCTCTCCAACTGGCGCGAAGGCTTCGTAGCAATTCTCGAAAAACAAATCACTCCGCCCAGCCCCGCAGAAGCCGAACCCTTCTCCCGCTTCAGCCAACTTGTAGAAGACCCCGGCAACCCGCGAGCCATCGCCGACTTCTACAACACCCTCAAGTCCAACGTGAAACACGGTTTCGATTTCGAAATCGACCTCTCGCAATACCCCAATCTCGACATCGACCAGCTCCACCCGCTGCTCGACAACCTCAAGCTCCTCGGGGTCTCAATCCAGAGCGTCGAACTCAATTCGCAACTCCACCTGCCAGCCTTCGCCATGCTGCTCCAGTCCCGTCAAATCGGGCTCACCAGCGACACAGAGCAATCCATCAGCGGGCTGCGAACGCATTGGAAGGTCGTAGACGAACTTCAACCCCATCACAACTGATTTGCTTGTCCCCGCCCAGATACTCAACAGCCAAAACAGCAAATCCAACACTGCAATTCTCTGCCGGCGAATGAACCACACTTAACAGATACCCGGCCTTTACTCCTCCTCCAAATAGCTCTGCATCCTGCGCCGGCATCTTCGCGCTTGCAACAAACGTCACCGCCGCCAGGCCCTTATGCACAGCTCCGCGAGCCCGCACGCGTTCAACGATCTCCTGCCCCAGATAGCACCCCTTCGTAAAGTGCACACCATGCATCAACCGTGTCTCCTGAATCAAATGCTTCTCAAGAATCTCGACACCAAACCGCGGCTTCCCGTTCTCATGCCGCACAATATCCCAGGCTTCCAAGTCCGCTTCAATAATTTCGCTCAACTTCGCCAGCCACTCCGCCCGAGCCCCGACGGGAAGAATCAACCGGACTCCATCCACGCCAGTCTCATTCAAACGAGCGACAAACCCACCCTCAAACGCCACGATGCCGTTCTGCACTGATGGCACCGGTACACCCAATCCAGCAGCCACAGCAGCCGCCTCTGGCCCTTCAATGCCAATCTCAAAATGACTCGCGGCAAGATCCTCCAGCGTCGCATCATCGGCAATGATGAATTGATCGAGATGTGCAAACAATTTCTCATGCGCACCAGCCTCGGTATCGATCAGAAAATCCACACCACACCGCATGATCGTCGCATCGCTCTGTATGCGCCCCACAGCATTGAGAAAGAACGCATAACAACCCTGTCCCTCCTCAAGCTCGTTCACATGGTTCGAGCTCATCGCATGAAGAAGCCGCGCATTGTCCTCACCATGCACCAGGATCCGCCCACGTCCACTCAAATCTCTCCACGCCGCACTAGTCCGCAGTTCTGAATAGCCCAACATCTCAAGCACCTCTCAACTGGCGCAAATATCCGCCAGCAAAAACGACAACCGCCAGCCCAAGCACCGCAAGCAACTGCCACCGCTTCCGCTTCTCTGGCGTCGCATCGGGCTTAGTCAACAAAAAGAGCATCGCGAACACATGCAGAGCAAACAGGAACTTGATCCCAAACCACATATGCCAACCCTTCGGCGCAGTAGCAAGCAACTGGTTCATAGTGATCAGGCCGCTAGTCAACATCGTCACCATCCCGCCAACGACGACACCCCGCGCCAACGGCGCAACATTCGGTGCCCCCATCAGGCTTCCACCAACGGCACCCCCAACCAACACGATGGCTGGAAACAAATGCGCCCAGCGCAGCAAAAGATCAGGTGTAATTTCCATACCTACAGTGTATGATCGCTCTCGATCACGCACCGCGCAGATAGCGCAAATAAGCACCAGCCGCCACAACAGCCGCCGTGCCAATCAAAGCCGACACTTGCCACCGCTTCCGCTTCTCGGGCGCCGCATCGATCTTAGTCAAAAGAAAGATCATCGCAAACACATGCAGGGCCAACAGAAACTTGATCCCAAACCACATATGCCAGCCCTTCGGCGCACTCCCCATCAACTGCATCAGGTTATAAAATCCACTCACAAAAATCGCCACAATCCCGCTAAACACCGCATTCCGTGCAATCGGCGCAACCACCGGCTGGCCCAGATAAGCACCGCCAACGGCCCCACCCACCATCGCGATTCCAGTAAAAATATGCACCCAGCGCATCAATAAAGGCAGAAAGATTTCCATAATTACAGTGTATGATTCACTCCGTAATCCCGGTAGGCCTTTTATTTCAACAGAACTGCGCCGTCATCGCCGACGAAGACACCAAAGAAGCCTTCCTCATTGATCCGGGCGACGAACCAGGAATCATCCTCGCTGAAATCGACCGTCTCGGGGTAACCGTCAAAGCCATCCTCATCACCCACGCCCACCTCGATCACGTC
>CAZZGS010000638.1:0-3313 GCA_964653845.1 uncultured Bryobacter sp. | reverse complement strand
GTCATCTGCAATCGGCCCCCAAGCCGAAATCCAGTCGCTAAACTCGGCCCCACTCTGCCCATAACGCCCAAAGCTGCGGTTACAACCGAGCACCTTGGCATTCGGCTTTATAAAGGCAAACTTCATGTCCTTCGTCATCGAAGGTGGCAACGGCTGACCATGCCACTTTGCCAGCGCCGGCTTCGGGTCGAGCAAATCAATCTGGCTGGGCGCACCTTCCATGTAAAGGAAAATCAGGTTCTTCGCCTTCGCCGGAAAGTGTGGTGCCTTCACCGCAAACGGATCCGCCATCAGCTCCCCGACAGACAGCAGCCCAGCCATGCCCGCCAGCCCAACTCCGCCAACAGCCTCAGTCAGAAACTGCCGCCGCCGCAATGTCGAATGAAGATTATTCACGGGTCAAAAACTCATCTGTATTGAGTAACGCACGGCTCGCGCCAAACCATCCGCGCTTGGCCACATGGCCCAACACCGCATCCCGTTCACGAGCCGACGGAGCGCGCCCAAAACAAAGAGCAAATGCCCGCGACACACGTTCCGCCTCAGGCACTTCCTCAATCCGGGCAGCAAGGGCTTCAGCCGCCTCAACAAACACCGGATCATTCATCAGGTTCAACGGTTGCAACGGAGTATTCGACGTCTCACGCCGCGAACAACTCACCGTCCGATCCGGAACATCAAAAGCCATCAATAACGGATAAGCCGCCGTCCTCTGCAGGAAAATATACAAGCCCCGCCGGTACCGCGCCCGCCCCTGTGTCTCCTCCCACTTCATGCTGTACTGCAAGTCCGCAACACCGTCCGGCTGCGGCGGCCGAATGCTCTCTCCACCAACCGCATCATTCAACAATCCAGCCACCCGCAGCGCCGCATCCCGAATCAATTCCGCAGGCAGCCGCAACCGCGACTGGCGCGCAAGCAAAGTATTCTGAGGATCCACACTCAACAAGTCAGCCCTTGCCTCAGACGCCTGACGGTAAGTTGCAGAAGTCACAATCAACCGCACCATTCGTTTCGTGCTCCAGCCCGACCCCTGAAACTCACTAGCCAGCCAATCGAGCAACTCCGGATGAGTCGGCCTCTCCCCCTGCGATCCAAAATCCTCTGAAGTCCTCACCAGACCGCGACCAAACAACTCCTGCCACAAGCGATTCATCGTGACTCGTGGCGTCAGCGGATTCTCCCGCGACACCAGCCATTCTGCCAGCGCCAGCCGATCCATCTTCCCACTCACCGCAGGCGAAAGCGCCTTCGGCGTTGCCGCCTCAACAGCCGCTCCTTTATCGGTCCAGTTGCCACGAATCCGCACATGCGTTGGCTCATGAGCCCCACTTTCCGCAAGCGTCATCAAAATACTAAGCCGAGGGTACTGATCATCCAGCTTCTTAAGCTTCTCAGTCAGTTCCTTCAACTTCAGCTCGTCATACTTCTCCTTGCCAATCCCACCCTGCGAATACTTCGCAAAGTAATCCACCAGCGCATCCTGTTCCCGCGCACTCCGTTCACGCTCTTTCTTGAGCAGGATCCGTTGCCCATGATCCACCAGTTTCAAGTAAGTGTCATAAGAGATATCCCAATTTGGCCGCTTGCCCGGATGAGCCATCGCATCCCGGGCGTTCTCCTCCCAAAACGCAAGGGTCTCGGCAATCTTGTGCTCAGCCAAAAGCTTGTCCCGCTCAGCCCGAAACTTCGCCGCATAGCCTCGATACACACCCAGTTCCCCAGGCAGTGGCGACTCAAGATCCACCTCTTCTGCGTTCTCAAAAAACGCCATCAGCGAATAGAAATCCTTCGCCGAAATCGGGTCGTACTTGTGGTCGTGACACTGTGCGCAACCCACCGTCAATCCAAGCCAGACGATCCCCACCGTGCTCGTCCGGTCCAGCAACTGCTCAAAGCGAATTCGCTCCAACTCAACGCCACCTTCACGGCTGGTAATCGTGTTCCGGTTAAATCCCGTAGCCACCCTGTCCGGCACCGGCAGCAGATCTCCGGCGATCTGAGCCACGGTGAAACGATCAAAGGGCATGTCGTCATTGAACGCTCGAATCACCCAGTCCCGATAGCGCCACGCAAAAGGCCGCGCATAATCCTGCACTCCGCCTTCGCTGTCTGCATAGCGAGCCAGATCCAGCCACTGCCGCGCAAACTTCTCCCCATAGTGCGGCGAAGCAAGCAGCTTGTCCACCAGTCGCTCATAGGCATCCGGTCGTGCATCGCGAACAAAGGCTTCTACTTCCTCCGGCGACGGTAACAACCCCGTCAGGTCCAAATGAATTCGCCGAGCCAGTGTTCGACGATCTGCCTCACGCGAAGGACGAACCCCCTTAGCGGCCAGCGCAGCCTGCACAAAATGATCAACCGGATTCCGTCCCGCCGGAAATGCCGGTCGCATCACCGGAGATAAAGACCAAGGCTGCAAGCCCTCAACCCACTTGCGAATTGAAGCCAATTCTGCGGCTGGCAAAGCACCCGTAGGAGGCATCTTCCCGGAAGCGGTCATCTCCAGCACACGCCGCGCCGACCGCTCCGCCACATCCTTCTGATCCAGCCGCAGTTTTCCCATCTGCTGCGTCGCCCCATGACACACAACACAGCGCCGCTCCAGAACTTCCGGCGTCTCTGCCGCCCAAACGGCAAAGGGCAGACAAACGCCGATCTGCAGCAACCGGATCGAGATCAACCTGAGCCTCAACGGGATCACACGAGGGAGTTTATCATTAGCTGGTCTTTGCGCTTCGATCAGAAGCTAAGACGCAGAGCCACTTGCATTACACGCGGTCGGTTCGCGCCCTGCAATGTGCCAAAATTCGGGCTGGCCGAATTCAGATCCGCCGGGAAGAACTGAACGTTGTTGAAGCCATTGAAAGCCTCGAAGCGTAATTGTAGATTCACGCTCTCACGAATCGGAAACGTCTTGAAGGCAGACAAGTCGAAGTTCCACCATGCCGGGCCCTGGATAATATTCCGGCCCGAGGTGCCAAACTTCAAAGGTGCTGTCTGCGAAAACGCGGCTGGGTTCAGCCAGAACCGGCGCTTGTTGCTTTCGCCAAATCCCTCGCGCGGGGTGATCCCGTTGAAGCTCGAATAAATACCCGTTCCAGTGGCGTTAGCGCGCTGTGAAACAAAGGCCAATGTCGTCCCATTCGGCGAACTGACAATTCTCGGCACTCCACTCATCCAGCTCGAGATGGTGTTGATCTGCCAGCCTCCAACGAACAGATTAGCCGCACGGCTCGTATCTCCAAGGAACCGTTTCCCCTTGCCAAAGGAAGTTTGCCGGGTTCAGATTCGGTGTCCCCCAGCTCTTATC
>CAZZGS010000637.1:0-3315 GCA_964653845.1 uncultured Bryobacter sp. | reverse complement strand
CAGTGATAGCGGCCCTAAAGAAATGGCGACTGGAGCAAGCCAAGAAAGAAGGCCTCCCCGCCTTCCGAATCCTTGCCGACAGAGTCCTAAACGAAATCGCCGCCGATCGCCCATCAAACGAAGAAGAACTCCTCGAAGTCACCGGCCTCGGCCCCAGGCTGGTAACCCGTTACGGCGCAACAATCCTGAAGGTCTTGCAGCAAAGCCAATAGCATCGCGGGCATTCAGATTCCCGGAGCAGATAGGGGATGACAGAATCGCTGAGCAATTTCACAGTGACATTTTCGGTTGACAGAGGCAGCCACCTCATGAAAGCCTGATCCGTCGCAAAGATACCAGCCTGATCCGTCCCAACTCCATCCATCCATTTTCCTCAAGTTTTTCAGCCACTGACGTCCTGCGGTCATCAGACGGCTGGACGTCTTTCTCATATTCAACCGCCCCAATAGAACCAACAGATACAAATGGCCCTTCAACTGCAAATACTAATGCAGAGTTAATGAACATGAAAACCAACATAGCGATAGCCATCCTCAGCCTCACCACCTTGGCGAGCGGCCAGTCTATCAGCGCCACCATCACTGGGGGCGACAGCAATGCCGATGGAAAATGTACTTTTGAAGTTGAGGTAGACGGCGCTGCTGAAGTGGAGATCCGCGGTGATCGCGGTAACATCCGCCAGATCTCAGGCCAGGCCTCCACTTGGCGCCGCCTCACATGCAACCAGCCACTTCCGAACAATCCAGGCAACTTTCGCTTCAAAGGTATCGACGGCCGTGGAGAACAAACTCTGATACGTGACCCCAACACCAGCGGTGGCGTTGCGGTAATCCGTATCAACGACCCCAAGGGCGGGTCCCATGCTTACACCGGCGATATTGAATGGAAGGGGGGCACTTACGGCTTCGGTGGCACCGGCAATTGGGAAACCGGACGCTCCACGGATGGCAGTTGGAACAATTCCATCCGCAATGCCGACGCACTCCGTATTTGTAAGGATCAGGTGATACAAACTCGCAATGTCAATCCCAATCGAGTTCAGGTAAGTCGGGGCAACACTCAGCAGAACGGCGACTCTATAGTCAACTTTACCTTCCGCAATGCCAACAACGTCACCAGGCGAGGCTTTTGTAACATCTCTTCATCCGGCCAGATCCTGCAATTCGAGTTGGAGAGAAACAACAACGGCAACAACAGGGATAACAACAGCAACAATGATTACTACAACAATCGTAACAACAACGGCAACAACAATAATGGCAACAATAACAATGCCACCGGCATCTTCGGCAACAACAACAGCAACTACCGTACCTCCTGGAATCAGGCGCTGAACTCTTGTCAGGAAGAGACCGCTCGCCGCCTCGGTATTCCCGAAGCCGACATCCGCGTGCAGCATGGCCTCGACCCCGGCAACGGAGACTATCTGGTCAACTACCAGGCGCAGGATCGTTCGAGGCGAATCCGGACGGGCTACTGTCGAGTCTCTGCATGGGGCGAGATCGAAGATTTTCGACAGCAATAAACAGTAGCTATGCTTTATAAGCCGTCAGCCTAAACAATCATCCATCACCGCGCCTCCCCGCTGCGCGCTACTGCCAGGTCGACTCCCAGTCCCCCCAAGGACTCTTCACGCGCCCAACCTCCGCATTCACCTCGCGATAGTGCGCCGCCTGCGCCCGCTCAACGTAACGCACACCGGGTAAAAACTCGTCACCCGCGCTCTTCAACAGGGCGTCCAGCCTACGCTCCATCCGCGACTGCAGGGCATTGTCTTTGCCCACCAGATTGCGCATCTGGTAGGGATCCTTCTGGTTGTCATAAAGCAGCCAAGGCCCGTGAATAGAGCGCACATAAGTATGTCTGGGCGTCCGTACGCCGCGATACTCTGCAAAGCCTTGACGCCGCACCACAGAAAAAGATACTGGCAGATTCAGCAGCGCCGCCGGCTCCTTTTCATCCTTGCGCTGGCCCCGTATCAGCGCCGAGTGGTCCGCACCCTGGGCCGATTCCACCTTGGGCAATCCCGCCAGGCCGAGCAGCGTCGGCATGATGTCAGGCACGTCGATGGGCGTGATCGACGTCCGCCGCTGGCGCCCGAGTACGCGCGGATAGCGGATCAGCATCGGCACGCGGATGGATTCATCCCACGGTTGCTGTTTGTGGTGAAGCCCTTGGCTCTGCAACATGTCGCCGTGGTCAGAGGTGAAGACGAAGATCGTGTCCTCGGCTTGGCCTGTTGCCTCCACTGCATCTTTGAGTTGCTTCACGCAATCGTCAAGTGCCGCCATGTGCGCGTAGTAACCACGCAAATTCTTGATCGCCTCCTCACGATGAGACGCCGGCACGTTATCGCGCAGCTTCAGCTCCCGGTTGCGATAGAGAGCCTGGTAATTCTCAGGCGCAGTGCCGTAGGGATCGTGCGGCGGCCCTAGAGAGAGCAACAGAAAGTAAGGATCGCGGCCGTGGCCGCGCTGGCGGATAAACTCGCAGGCGTCGCGCGTCTGGGCAATGCCGTCGTAGCCTTCCCAGTAGCGCGTAGTGGGGTCGTTGCCTTCGTAATAGAGCGAGCGGTTGTAGTTGTGCGTGCACTCGCACACCTTCCAATATTCGAAACCAAAATGCGACGACTCCGGAATGTGCGCCAGCCGCCGTTCCGCCTTGCCTTCCGGGCTCCCGTAGATGTGCCACTTGCCGATGTAGCCCGTAGCGTAGCCAGCCTTTCGAAAGCTTCCGCCCAGCGTCGCCCCTTGCGGCTTCAACTCCACGTCGTTTACCACCAGTCCATGCCGCACCGCGTATTGACCCGTCATCAGGGATCCACGATACGGACTGCAGACCGGAAAACCCGAGACGGCATTGACGAAATCAAACGACTCGCGCGACAGGTCGTCGATGTGCGGTGTTTGCGCATTGGGGTCGCCACGATAGCCGAACGCTTGCGCTCGCCATTGGTCTACCAAAACAAAGACTATGTTCGGACGCCGGACCGACTGTGCTTGTGCTGCCAGAGCAGCACCTTGAAGAAACGCTCGCCGTTGCATACTCAGTCGAGCCTATCACTTGGCCTGGGAGCTCTGGCCGCAAAAGCAGTCGCAGAGGCATCAATACATATCGCACACATTGATTGACACAGCCCGCTAGCAACCGATGTTTCTCCGCTTCCCTACCTCGCTTGCAGCACATCAGTCGCAGAAAAATCTTCTCCTTTGAATAGCAGTGGCTCATCAGACCATTGCGCCAACGCATAAGCTGCACAACGGCGCATGTCAACGACTTTGAGACACATTAAAGGGGAGTTTAAGGAGTATTTTG
>CAZZGS010000636.1:1411-3316 GCA_964653845.1 uncultured Bryobacter sp. | reverse complement strand
GTAGAAGGAGACGCCGAGGCCGTCCAGCAGCCATCGGGGGAAGCTTCCGTCGATCCAGTTGCCGATCAGCGGTAGCCGCTGCAACTTGATTCCAGAAATCATGACTTCAGGCAATAGGCTCAACAAGGCCAAATACAAACCACCGACAACCGTGATACGGGTCAGGATGCGGTTCATATAATCAGCCGTGTTCTTTCCCGGGCGGATGCCAGGGATAAAACCACCGAATTTGCGCATGTTATCAGCTGCTTCGTTCGGGTTGAAAATGATCGAAACGTAGAAAAAGCAGAAGAACACAATGAGAACGGTGTAGAGGATAAAGTACAGCGGCTGTGTATGCCCGATTGATTCAAGCAGTCCTGACATCCACTGGTTGTTTTTGATCCACTCTACCTGCAGGAAACTTTGCGGGAACGTCAGCAAGCTCTGGGCGAAGATGACCGGGATAACTCCACCGGCGTTCACCTTCAGCGGCAGGTGCGTTTGCTGTCCACCCATTACACGACGGCCCACTACGCGTTTGGCATATTGTACCGGAATACGACGTTCGCCGCGTTCCACAAGTACGATGAGGCCAATCACGGCAACCATCATGACTAGGATGATGATCATCTGAAGCGGGTTCCACTGCCGTGTCACGAATACGTTGTTGTAAATTTCAAGAATTGCAGTCGGCAGGCCAATCACGATGCCTGTGAAGATGATCAGCGACATGCCGTTGCCAATGCCTCGCTCGGTGATCTGTTCACCCAACCACATGATAAAGGCAGTACCGGTTGTCAGGCTGATCATGGTCATCAGAACGAATCCGATTCCAGGATTGAGAACAAAACCGCCACCGGCAGAACCGGCAGACTGCAAGGCTGCGGCAATACCAAAAGACTGGAACAACGCGAGGATCACTGTCAGGTAGCGAGTCCACTGGGTAATCTTCCGACGACCCATTTCGCCTTCCTTCGACAGCTTCTCAAGCGTTGGCACCACTACCGTCAACAATTGAAGAATGATAGACGATGTGATGTAAGGCATAATGCCCAATGCAAAAATGGTCAGCCGGCGGAACATGCCGCCACTGAACAAGTCCATGAAGCCGAAGATGCCTCCGGCATTTTGCTTGAAATACTCTTCCAGACGATTGGCGTCAATCCCCGGTGTGGGGATGTGGCCGCCAAGACGGTATATTGCCAACATGGCGAGCGTGAACAGGATCCGATTTCTTAGATCGGGGATCCGGAACACGTTGGCGAAGGCTTCGAAGAACTTCATGGATTTTAAGGTCGATCCTTACAGGAACAGGGTCAATTGCTGCTTACTTTTTCTTGGCGGCTTTACGCTCAAGGGCTGCATCGCGCTTCGGGTTTTTGATCGGAGCGGGCACGAACGGAGGAATCACTTCCGCAGTTCCACCTGCTGCTTCAATCTTGGCCTTGGCTGCTTCAGAAAACTGATGCGCCTTGATCGTGATCTTGCGGGTAATCTCGCCAGTGCCGAGGATCTTGAGGCCCTTTTCAAGCTTCTTCAAGACTCCAGCGGACTTCAGAATTTCGGGTGAGAATTCCGAGATCTCCATCTTATCGAGACGGCTCAGATTCAGTACCACCCACTCCTCGCGGAACGGGTTGGTAAATCCACGCTTTGGCATGCGGCGATGCAGTGGCATCTGGCCGCCTTCAAATCCGCGCATCTTTGAATAACCGGAGATCGACTTGGCACCCTTGGCACCGCGACCTGAGAACTTGCCGCGGCGGGTACCCATACCCTGGCCGATGCGCTGTTTCTTTTGCTTTTGCCCCTTTGGGGGATGGAGGTTGCTTAAATTCATCGCTCTAACCTATTCCTTCACGCCTATTACTTCACAATCGCCAGTAAATGCGGTACCTTCAACACCATACCGCGGAAGGCAGG
>CAZZGS010000636.1:0-1401 GCA_964653845.1 uncultured Bryobacter sp. | reverse complement strand
GCCACGCGGTTCATCGTGTGCAGGTTTAGGCTGCGTACGATTCTCTTCTGGTTCTCGGGGCAACAAATTGGACTTCCAATTAGCTTGATCTTGATCGTATTGTCTGCCATTTCAGTTCCTCAATCGACTGGCCAATTGGCCAGTCTAGACCTTCTCCAGACTGATGCCGCGCATGTCGGCAGTAGCTTGCTTGTCACGCAACTGTTCAAGCGCGTTTACGGTTGCCTTTACGGCGTTGTGGGGATTACGCGAACCGAGATTCTTGGTCAGAATATTTGGGATCCCGACGCTTTCAATTACGGCGCGCACCGGGCCACCAGCGATAACGCCAGTGCCTTCAGGTGCCGGCTTCAGCATGACGACGCCCGCTCCGAATCGACCTTCCACCTTGTGCAGAATGGTTGTCGGCAAAGTATTAATCTGGCGCAGGTTCTTCTTGGCCGCCTCAATACCCTTCTTGATAGCGGAAGGAACTTCCTTTGCCTTGCCCGTGCCGTAGCCAACGATACGCTTTTCAGCGTCGCCCACCACAACCAGAGCCGCAAAGCTCATATTCTTGCCGCCCTTTACTACTTTGGTGACGCGATTAATCGATACAACTTGTTCCTTGAGGTTCAAACCGATTGCGTCCACTCGCTTAATGCCATGTGTTGCCATGCGTTTTTCCTTACCGGCTTTCCTTTAAAACTCGAGCCCGCCCTCGCGAGCGGCATCAGCCAGAGCCTTAACCCGGCCGTGATACAGGAATCCGCCACGGTCAAATACAACCGCACCGATTCCTGCCTGCTTGGCGCGTTCGGCCACCAGCTTGCCTACTACCTTGGCTGCCTCGACGTTGCCGCCGGACTTCACCTCGACGCTCTTTTCGGCGCTCGAAGCCGAGGCGAGCGTGTGCCCGCTCCGGTCGTCGATTACCTGAGCATAAATGTGATTCAGGCTGCGGAATACAGCGAGCCTGGGCCTCTCGGAGGTACCCTTGACACGTTTCCGAATACGGATATGAATTCGGCGGCGAACTGCGTCGCGATCTACTTTTGCTTTCATCGTTTCGTTCCTCGCTATCCTCGCGCCTTACTTACCCTTGCCACCGGCACCGCTCTTGCCGACCTTCTTCTTCAGGATCTCGCCGGTATAGCGAACTCCCTTATTCTTGTAAGGATCTGGCGGACGCAATCCTCGCATGTGCGCGGCTACCTGACCCACCAATTGGCGGTCATGGCTCTTCAAAACAATGTGAGTCTGCTTCTCAACCGTCATATCGACGCCGGCTGGCAGCAACAACTCGATCGTGTGACTATAACCAAGCATAAACGTCGCCAGGTTCCCTTTAAGGTCGCAACGGTAACCGATGCCGACGATATCGAGTTCGCGGGTCCAACCGGTTGAGACGCCGGTGATTGT
>CAZZGS010000635.1:0-3336 GCA_964653845.1 uncultured Bryobacter sp. | reverse complement strand
GGGTTGCCGGTGCTTGGGCATCAGAACTGGGCTGCTAATTTTTTACCTGCAGTGCATCAGGGCACCTATGTGCCGCTGGGGGAGAAGGACCCGAAGAAGCTGATTTCGCATATCCGCAATAGTTCACTGACGCCGGAGAAGCAGCGGCTTGAACTGGATTTGCTGGAGAAGCTGAACCGGCATCAGATGTCGAAGGAAGGGGTGGACCCGCAACTGGAGGCTACGATACAGGCGGCGGAGATTGCGTTTCGGATGCAGACTGAAGCGCCTGAGGCTTTTGATATTACGAAGGAGCCGGAGACGGTGCGGGCTCGTTATGGCGATGGAGATTTTGCGCGTGGGTGTCTGATTGCGCGAAGGTTGATTGAGCGTGGGGTGAGGATGGTGCAGGTTTATCACGGGAACTTCCAGCCTTGGGATACGCATGACGATATTGAGTTGCATCGGCCGCTTGCCGACCAGAGCGATGGGGCGATTGCTGCTTTGATTCAGGATCTCCGTGCGAGCGGATTGCTGGACGAGACGATTGTGATGGTGGGTGGGGAGTTTGGACGGACTCCGGCTGTTGAGGTGGGTGGTCTGGTGAAGGTGCAGAACGGGCGCGACCACAACAACCACGGGTTTAGTTATCTGGTGGCGGGAGGTGGGTTCAAGGGTGGCACTGTGTATGGAGCTACCGATGATTTTGGCTTTGCGGCCGTCGAGAAGAAGGTTCATATCCACGATCTTCATGCGACTGTGTTGAACCAGATGGGGCTCGATCATACGAAGCTGACCTACCGGCATAGCGGGCGGGACTACCGGTTGACCGATGTTGCCGGGAATGTGGTGCGGGAGATTGTGAGCTAGCCGCCGGGATGCGAAAAGGATCTACACGAAAACCGCAAGAGGACGCGCCGGCATCGCCCGTCAAGAACTACATAACGCCGGGTGGGCTGCTGCGCCTCAAGGAGGAGTACCGGTTTCTACTCACCAGGGAACGCCCGGCCGTAAAGGAGGTGGTGGCGTGGGCTGCCAGCAACGGCGATCGCAGTGAAAACGCCGACTATCAGTACGGCAAGCGGCGGTTACGCCAGATCGATTCCCGGCTTCGATTTCTTCTGAAGCGAATCGAAGCTGCGGAAGTGGTTGACCCGGAGAAGCCGAGGACTGGCCAGGCTGCGACGAGAGTGTTTTTTGGAGCCACTGTGCGGTATTCCGATGCTGAGGGAGTGGAGCGAGTGGTGAGTATTGTGGGGGCCGACGAGGTGGATCTCGATCGCAAGCACATTAGTTGGGTGTCGCCTCTGGGGCGCGCGTTGATGAAGTCGGAAGAGGGGGACAGCGTCGTTCTTCAAGCGCCGGTTGGTACAACGCATCTGACTGTGCTGGAGGTGGTTTATGAGCGCATTGTGGTGGAAGTGTTTCGTGAACCGCTTGGTGCTGAGATTTCAGCTAAGGACGCTGCTCGCCGAAATAATCGGACTGACAAGGGTTAGGGCGGGGAGCAAGTACTGGCTCGAGGCGCAATGCAAGGAATGATCTTGGCTATTAGGCGATACGGGGCAGGGCACGCACCTTAGGCCTAGAACTGATCGCCTTGGCCGCGTGCCAAAGGTCCCATTTCGCCTGCAGGCGAAGCCAGATTTCCGCGTCCCAGCACGTCAACGCCTCCAGCAAAAGAGCGGTTTCCGCAGTAACGGAACGACGGCCATTCACAATGGCGTTGAGGCGTTGGAACGGAATGTTCATCCGGGCTGCGGCGTCTACCTGCGATACGCCGATTGGCTCGAGGAACTCTTTGAGTAGCATCTCTCCGGGATGCGTGGGTGGACGATGGGTCGGCAACATATGAATCTCCTTAGTGATAGTCTGCACAATAAACATTGTGGGCATCCTGGCCTGTAAACTGGAAGACCACCCGGTACTGATCGTTTATTCGAATCGCGTGATACCCTGCCAGGTCATCTGTAAGTGAGTGAAGGCGATTACCAGGGGGAACCCGGAGATCGTCGAGTCTGGTGACAGCATCGAGTTGATCCAACTTGCGGCGGACCACCGGCCAGAGCGGCTGTGGTATTCGGCGTGCAGCCCTGCTGTTGACGCCGTTCCAGATGTCCCGTGCAGTTTCGTCTGCGAATGATAGGATCACTCTGGACTTTAATTTAGCACGCATAGTGTGCTACTCGGAGAAGAGCTTTGGATGGAATCGAAATGCTTGTGATTGCTGGCGAGTATTTTCAGGAAGTTTAAGGACTGTGATTGGGGGCTCCGGGATTCCATGACGGATGATCTCGTCAACACTCCCGGACTTGTAGAAATAGCCAACCTCAGCGCGGCGATCAGATTCATGTTGGTGCTCTTCAAATCCAACTATCTTCGGACGGGACGCGTAGACTCCGATGAAACGCGTGGCGTTGGGGTGTTGAACGATGATGCCAGACTCGGAAAGATAGTGAGTCTTCTCCCTCATAACAACTGGGGCACCTGACATGCCGCTGCGAGTAGTCGCGTCGATGACTACACGGTTCCTCGTCTCAGGCGTCTCATAAATTGGCTCCGATGCAATCGATCCACGCTTCCAGGTCGGCGTTGTTGCGAAGTGTTTGAAGCCTAAAGGGTATCCGAGCACAAAGACTTGGCTGCCAACAGTGACTTCCATGTCGTACTGCAGTGCAACCTCGTTTATCCCATTGAGATGAAACCGCCCGCGATCGATGGGCAGCCGGATTACGCCAACATCAAAGGCTGCCTGCTCTTGATGCTGGTACCACTTCGCCTGACCAGTCCCGTAAAAAAGGGAGACACGCTGGTTCTGGAACGCAAGCTCACCAGTCGCGCCAATCTCAGAGTTATCGGGGCGAATTAGGAGTGGGAACTCGAGTGCGTCAGGTAGAGCCAGCTTGTGATGTAGGGCGTGATACGGTGCTTCGGCGCTGCGGCCGGAAAGAACGTGCCAGTTCGTTACCAACCAGGTACTACTTTCTCCATTCACCTCGCCGGTATAGAAAAATCCCGTCGCTTTACTCAGACACATGTCGCCCAAGAGTGCAGTTATCGGCACCACCGCAAAGTTCATTGGGTCCATCGACGAGACCATTTCTAGGGCATTTATAACTAATCTCAAGCAGGTATAGCCCGAACTCAACCAACTCCCGTATTGTCAGCTATCCGGAGATTGAAGGCGAATCAGGCCAGTTTCCGAATGGAGCGTGATCCACAAACTGACTTTCGTTAGCTCTACTCTGTGCGACTTTGCGGGAGTAATCGTCTTTCGCAACCGTGCGGCGCATGTGTAGTCACTTGCACCCCTCCCTCCTTTCCCGTAGTCTGAAGATATGGCAGTAACATTCGACA
>CAZZGS010000634.1:0-3339 GCA_964653845.1 uncultured Bryobacter sp. | reverse complement strand
GAGAAGCTGCCTTCGCCCGCACGAAAACTTCGGAGTGTCTTGAAAATGCGCAAGAACACTTCCTGCGTCAGATCCTGGGCTTCTTCGTCTTTCCCGACGAAGCGGTAGCAAATGGCGTAAACGCGCCTTGTGTGGACTTTGACCAGGTCTTCCCAGGATCCCTGATCTCCTTCCAGGCAGCGCTCAATCAATATCGAATCGGCGTCCAATGAGGCTTCCCAGCGAGAGTTTTGAGAGAGGGACTGTCCAGTTCCGGCCTGAAAAAGAGGTGACATCCAGTGGTTGCCGGCTGCGGTGCTGTTGGTCAGGTGAATCATGAACTGTCTTCCGATAAGAGAAACGAGGTTTTATCATGATAAGTTCACACGTGGGAACAAATTCTTCAAAGTCTTCTCGACCAGCAGCAACAGGCCCGAAGATCCCTTGGGTGGCTTTGCTCATATTGTTGGCTGTTGGCTTCATTCTCTACCGGGCGGCGACGGGGTCTCAGGGCTTCGATTGGGGCCGGTTCAGCACCACTTTAAAGTCTCTCGATCCGAAATTCGCTGCCTTAGCTATCTTATTCATAATACTCAGTTATTTCGGCCGTGCGATTCGTTGGGAAATCATGATCCGGCCGCTTGGCCCGACTCCCTCCCTTTGGCGAATTTTTGTTGGTACTGCAATTGGATTTACTGCCATCGTTTTACTGGGCAGGGCAGGGGAGTTTGTGCGGCCATGGTGGATTGGCCGCGAATCGAAAACCGCTTTTTCTTCACAGTTGGCGGTTTGGCTCTTTGAACGGATCTACGATCTTTTAGTGGTGATTTTATTTTTTGGCTACGGTTTAATCCATTTGGCTCGCAGTGGGGTGATCGCCAAAGCAGGGCCGGAACTTCAGCTTGTAGTTTCCAGTGGAGGCACGCTTGCTTTGATTGGCGCCGGGCTTTGTCTCGTGTTTATTTTTGCGCTTCGATTTCTGGACGAATCGCAGCGGGGATCGCTGGTTGGCTTGGTCGAGCGGTTGCCGGAATCGGTAGCCAACCGACTGCGCCCGCTGGCTGCGAATTTTATGGTGGGGGCAGCCGCCTGTTGTGATCCGCGCTTGCAGTGGCTGGTGATCTTTTATACCTTCGTCGAATGGGTAGTGATTGCCGGAGTGTACTGGGCGCTTTTCCAGGCCTTTCCTGTGACCCGAATGTTGACGGTAGAAGATGTGGTTGCCGTGGTTGGGCTGGTGAGCTTTGGCGCTGTGGTGCAATTGCCCGGAATTGGAGGCGGAATGCAGGTGGCGGCGATCGTGGTGCTTACGCAGTTGTTTGGATTGGCTTTTGAGGAGGCCAGTTCACTGGCGATCTTGCTTTGGGTGATCTCTTTTACCCTGATTGTTCCTCTTGGTGTCACCCTTGCGCTGCGCGAGGGGCTGAGCTTTACGAAATTACGCAATATTGAACAGGAGACCGACTAAAGATGCTCTGCCCCTTTTGTGCCCATATGGAAGACAAGGTGATTGACTCGCGCGAGTCCAAAGAAGGGAACAATATCCGTAGGAGGCGTGAGTGTCTGGCCTGCCAAAAGCGCTTTACCACCTATGAGCGGATCGAGGAGATTCCGTTCATGGTGGTGAAGAAGGATGGCCGGCGAGAGCGGTTTGACCGCCAGAAGATCTTGAACGGGCTGCTGAAGGCATGCGAAAAACGACCAATCCCGATTCCTAAACTGGCCGAATTGGTCGATCAGGTAGAGAACGAGATGATGAACGAGACGGAGCGCGAACTGAGTTCGACGGCCATTGGTGAGATTTTGATGAGCCGGTTGAAGGAGCTGGACAAGATCGCCTATGTTCGTTTTGCCAGTGTTTATCGGGACTTCCAGGATGAGGAAGCATTTTTCAATGAAATCAGGAGATTGATCAAGGACAAAGGAAGAGGGTAGAAAGTGTAACTATTTCAAAGTTCCAGCATCAATTTAAATAGACGGTTAACAATCGGGAACTTCGATGTTAAACTGAACTGGATGACCTTGTCATAACGCCGTGCTATACCCTATTTCGCCGGCTGGGAACGCCACCCACCACAAAAGTCATTCAAAATCAATAATATACAAGAAAAAACAGAGGCCTGTACAAGGGTCTAGGCATTCGTGTGTCGACGGTGAGGTGAGCAGCAGTGGATACGTTTGACGATCAATTTGCAGTAGAAGAAGCCCCAGAAGCTTTAGGTTTGGCCTTTGATGAAGAACCTAATTTTTTTCCGCCCGAAAGTGCGGAAGAAGAAGAAGACGACGGCCAGCCACAACAAGAAGAGTCTATTTATACGGACGATCCCGTTCGCGTTTATTTGCGCGAAATGGGTGCCGTACCCCTTCTCACCCGTGAGGGTGAGGTAACGCTTGCCCGGAAGATGGAACGCGGTAAGGTTCGAGCCCACAAGGCACTGAGCCGGTCTCCGCTAATTCACCAGATGGTGGTCAACCTGATGGAAGAAGTTAAGCGAGGTCAAACCGATCTGGATGAGATGGTCGACTTGGGTGTCGATATCGAAGAGGGAACGGCAGCTCAGGAACGGAAGGCCAAAGTTGTACTCGAGCAGTTCAACCAGGTATTCCAACTTGAGAAGAAGCTCGGACCGATGTTTGACAAATACGAGGCAGCTCCAGCTATTAACAAGAAGCTGAAGAGGAAGGCCCTCGGCAAATATAACCGCGCCCGGATCGATCTATCGATTGGCATCCGTGCGATTCCATGGAATATTCATCGGTGGAAGCAGTTCACCAAAAGTCTCGAGCATGCTGTCGAGGAGATGAACCATCTCTCGATGGAAGTCGAAAAGTTGGAAGCTGGCAAACAGACTCCGACGATTCAAACCCGTGTGCGTGAGTTGAAGCGTGAGGTAAAGAAGCGCGAGCAGATCGCTGCCGCTTCTATTGCCGAATTGCGGATCTCGCTCCACAACATTCGCAATGGTGAGAGCGAAGCCGAACGCGCCAAAAAGGACTTGGTCGAGGCGAACCTTCGCCTCGTTGTCAGCGTCGCCAAGAAATACGTCAACCGCGGATTGCATCTTCTGGACTTGATCCAGGAAGGCAACATCGGGTTGATGCGTGCGGCCGACAAGTTTGAATACCGCCGTGGCTATAAGTTTTCAACCTATGCCACCTGGTGGATCCGTCAGGCAATCACTCGTGCCATCGCCGACCAGAGCCGCACGATCCGTATCCCCGTTCACATGAACGAGAGCATGAACAAGTTCTTGCGGGCTACTCGCGAACTCGAAAAAGAACTGGGCCGTGCTCCAACCAACGAAGAGATCGCTCGTCGTATGGACATCCCTGTGGAGAAGGTTCAAAAGCTGAAGACCA
>CAZZGS010000633.1:0-3339 GCA_964653845.1 uncultured Bryobacter sp. | reverse complement strand
GATCACAAACAAGGATCCGCTCAAATCTCCGCCCAGGGTCAGTTTCCACTGCTGCACCAGAAACGTCGGCATCCAACTGGAGGCGATATGGATGATCGGCACCCCAAACGCAGCCGCACCTACACACGCCCAGAACTGCGGCTTCCGCAAGATCCGCCCCCAGTCCGTCTTCTCCTCGCCGGCCTTTCCATAAAGCACCTCCGGCCCCGGCCGAAACCACCAGAACCAAGCCCCGGCCCATGCCAGACCTATCAACCCCAACACGACGAACGCTCCGCGCCAGCCGATCGATTGGCTCAAGCCCAGCACCAGCACGGGCGCAATCACGGCCCCCAGGCTCCCTCCGGACATCATGATGCCGTTGGCAAAGCTCCGGTCCTTGGCTGGAACAATCCGGGCGATGATCCGCGCCGCCCCGGTCTGCCCAGCCGCCTCAAACGTTCCCAGAAACAGCCGCGCCGTAAACAACTCCCAGAAACCCCGCGAGAAGCCACTCGCCATTTGCGCCAAGCTCCAACACCCCACGAACAACCCATACACGACGCGAATGTTGTATCGGTCCAAAAAGTAACCGACCACCAGGTGCATCCCCGCATACGTATAGAAGAAGGCGCTCAGTAGTAGCCCGAGTTGCCGGTTGTCCATCCCCAACTCTTTTGAAACCAGTGGGGCGGCAACGCTCAATGCCTGGCGGTCCAGGTAGCTCAGTGCCGTGGCACATAACAGGAACCCGCACACTTTCCACGGCCACGCCGCCGTCGAATTGAAGCCCGGTATCCCCACCTACTTGTATATCTGCTTCTGATAGATCTTCTTGGCCACGTGCTCAAGAACCGCTTTGAAATAGGCCCGGTTTCGCTCTGGCACCGGCATCTCGTCGGTCACCACGGCCGAACTCCCCGGCCGATAGTCCACAAACGGCCAGATCTGAAACTGCACCCAAGGCATGTAACCCCAACTGCCGCCGCTGTCCCAGATCGCATCGCAGCTGCCCAACTCGAGCTTGAGGTGCGCGAGCGTCGTCTCGCGCCCAATGTCGTCCTCATTAATCACAATCGGCCCGGGGACACCCCGATTGCCCGCAAGCTCCTTCACCCGCTTCCGCTTCACCTCGGGGCTTAAATGGTTGCCGTGCGTCAGCACCAAATCGGCGTAATCGCGCACCCCATCGGCCACCTTCATGATCTCTTCGCCGGGCTTCACCTCGCCATTGGAAGATGCGCTCACCGGCAGTCGGAACTCCGCCTTCTTCTCTACAAACCGGGACTTGGCCAGTTGGACCAGATGCCCCATCGCCCGCTCAATGTACCGGTTATAGTCAAAATCGCCTCCGTTGTATTCATTGGCGATCTCAATAATGCAGTTTCGCACGTTGTTCGCAATCAGCCAATCGGTGGTCGCGACGGTTGCCTTGTCGATCGCCTCGGGCCCGGCAAGCGCCTCGTCCTGATAGGCATAGAAGTAGATGAGGTTCAAAACCATCCCCCGCTTGTCCAACTCCCTGGCCAACTGTAAGGTCCGCGCCATCCAGCGCGGCTTCAAGCTGCCGTCACTGTCATACGCGCTCATCGACATCCCCTTGCCTGGGCCAAGCTTGTAGGGCCGCGTCCGCTTGATATTAGCCGTCCGCTCGTAGGCCGCGTTTGCCCCTTGAAGCGAGACGCCGATGGATAGGATCCCGTGCTTCTTGTAATCGTCAAGCGCCGCAATCACCCTTTCGGTGTTCTTCTCCGGGTCGAAGGCCTCCTCGGTCAGCCACTCGTCGTGTACCACCGCCTGCGCCACCCTTACATTCATTAAACGTCCGGCCGCGTCGGGCCGGAACCCGGCACCGGAGTAGGTCTTCTTCCACGCGCCCTTCCCCTCGCGCAGGTAGAAACTTCGTGGTTCATACCCCTTGCCGAGCATCACTCCGGTGGCGATCTCCACCGCCCCAGCGGTGCCCGCTAGCAGGCAGGTCAATAACGTCAGTTTATTTAGTAGCATAACCGTCTAATTGATTATCAGATATATCAGTAGAATGTCAATGGTTGTATGGTAATAGGAGACGTGGCCAAATCAAAAAAACAAACTCCCATCCCTGCCCCGGCCCTGTCCGCCACCGATCTTGCGTACGCCAAACTCAAACGCGAGATCCTTACCAATTCGCTCGCCCCCGGTGACGCCATCTCCACCGACAAGTACGTCCATTCCCTCAAGCTCAGCCGCACTCCGGTCCGCGAAGCTATCCTTCGCCTTGAACGTGAAGGTCTCATCGAAATCCACCCCCGACAAGGTACTTTCGTCGCTCCCCTCGATCTCCGCCAGATCCGAGAACTGTATGCTGTCCGTCGCCTCCTCGAAGGCGAAGCCGCCCGGCAAGCCGCCATGAGGGCCCCTCGAGAACGCCTGCAAGTGCTCTCAGAAGAGCTCGCCCGGCTTACCGCCCCCCGCGAACTCTTCGAAAAAGGCCAGGAGGTCCACGCCATCTGCGCCCAACACTGCGGCAACCAAACCCTTCGCCAAATGCTCGAAAGCGTGCAGGACCACTTCGTCCGCTTTCGCTCGCTCTCGCTGCAAATCCCCGTCAAATTGCTCAGCTCCCATCGCGAACACGTTGGAATTCTCGAAGCCCTGCAAGCCGAGGACGGCGAAATGGCCCAACAACGGATGCACGTCCACTTCGACCATGCAGCGGCGTACCTGCTTGACAACCTGCTGAATCGCGACGGCGCGGGCCCCCGCGTCACGATCAGCTTGACGGCTTCTTAATACATCAGTAATATATCAGCAGACTTGTAGATTAGGAGCCATCCATGTTCCGCTTGTTGCTGATTACCTGTTTTCTGCCTTTGGCCGCGCTTGCCCAATCCGTCACTGCCACCCTGGTTGGCTCAGTGACGGATGCCTCCGGAGCGCTTCTTCCAAACGCCGTCGTCACTCTGTCCAACCAGGCCACCGGAGAGGTGAAGACCTCACAGACGAACAGGACCGGAGAGTACCGTTTCACACTTCTCCGCCCGGGCCTCTATGCATTGACCGCCGAGCGCCCCGGGTTCAAACGCAGCGCCATTCCGGCCATTGAGCTTCAAGTCGACCAGACCGCCCGCATCGATGTCGCCCTCCAGATCGGCCAGGTCAGCGAGAGCGTCGAGGTGGAAGCGAGTGCGCCGCTCGTCGCCTCAGAGACTAGTTCGGTCGGCCAAGTCATCGATCAACGACAGATTCAGAACTTGCCTCTTCGGGGCCGCAGCTTCTTCGAGTTAGCCCAACTTGCCCCTGGCGTCTCTCCCACTGCCCCGAACTCCTTCATTGCTAACCGCCGCCCTTTCCCTGGTGGACTTAACGCCCCCGCCTTTC
>CAZZGS010000632.1:0-3342 GCA_964653845.1 uncultured Bryobacter sp. | reverse complement strand
ATCATTGTCTTACCTGTTCGAGGCGGGGCGACAATCAAACCACGCTGGCCCTTGCCGATCGGCGTAAGCATGTCCATCACGCGACCCGAATAATTGTCCTTGGTCGTCTCAAGCTTCAACCGTTCATTCGGGTAAAGCGGCGTGAGGTTGTCGAAGAAAATCTTGTTGCGGGTTTCTTCCGGCGCTTCAAAATTGATCGCATCTACCTTGATCAGGGCAAAGTAGCGTTCGCCTTCCTTCGGAGGACGAATCTGCCCGGAGATCGTATCGCCTGTTCGCAGGTCGAAACGACGGATCTGCGACGGCGATACATACACGTCGTCAGGGCCCGGAAGGTAGTTGTACTCGGGAGCGCGCAGAAAGCCGAAGCCATCCGGCAGGCATTCCAGCACACCCTCTGAGAAGATCAAACCACTCTTTTCGGCTTGGCTCTGGAGGATCTTGAATATCAACTCCTGCTTGCGCAAGCCAGCCGTCTGAACAAGGCCAAATTCCTTGGCGATCAGGTTCAGTTTCTGGATGCTCATGTCCTTGAGTTCCACCAGATTGAGGTTCGGCGCCTGTTCCTTAACTTCGCGGCGGCGCCCCTTGGGGCCGTCAGCAGCAGCGGGCGCGCCCGTTTCCTGGCCATTGTCCTGCGGATTTACCGCGGCGTCTTTGATTTCGTTATCGTTTGCCAAATTTCCCTCACTCCGCGGCCACTCAAGGCCGAGAACGGCATGATTTCCTTGCCGGGCACTTCGGCCCGCATGGCAGCCATGCTCTGGTTTTCTTCTTTACGGTTCAGCTTGTCGATCTTCGTAGCCACCACCAGGTACGGCCTTTGGTAGTGCTCGAGATAATCCCGCAATTGCCGGTCTGCATCCATCCACCCGCGTCGCGAGTCGACTAGCAGCAGCGATAATTCCAAAGTTTGGCGTCCCAGCAGGTATGCATCCGCAAGTGCCTTCCAGTGGCTCGATTCCGATTTCGGAATCTTTGCGTACCCATATCCAGGCAAGTCCACCAGCAGGAACCGATCGCCTACACGGTAGAAATTGATGGTCTGTGTCCTTCCAGGAGTTGAGCTGACGAAGGCCAATCTCTTCTTACCTACCAGACTGTTCAACAAACTCGACTTTCCCACATTGCTTCGGCCCAGGAATGCGAACTCAGGAAGGGTTTCAGGAGGGAATTGTTGAGGAGTTGCTGCGCTGGCTTGGAATTCAACTTCAAACATTCCGTCTCCCAAAAAGGAAAGAGGGCGTTTGTACCAACGCCCTCCATTCTATCCTATTTTTTGTCAATTTAGTGGCGTAGATCTTCGACCGGTTTGGTCGTGTAATCCATCGCAGAGGGTGGCACAGGCACCGGCTCTCTCTCAAGCGCCAGCTTCAATACCTCATCCATGTGCGACACAAAGTGCAGCTTCATATCCCTCTTCACTACATCTGGGATGTCGGCAAGATCCTTCTCGTTCTCTTTCGGCAGAATCGCTTCGGTGATCCCGTAACGATGTGCCGCAAGCAACTTCTCTTTCAGTCCGCCGATTGCCAGCACCTTGCCGCGCAACGTGATTTCGCCGGTCATCGCGATATCGCCCCGAACCGGGATTTTCGCAAGAGCACTTGAAAACGAGGTCGCCAGCGTGCTGCCGGCTGATGGTCCATCCTTCGGAATCGCACCTTCCGGCACGTGTACGTGGATGTCAATGTGACGGTAGAAATCGCGCGGCAACCCAAGCTCATGCGAACGGCTTCGCACATAACTCATGGCCGCCTGTGCCGATTCCTGCATTACATCGCCCAGCTTGCCGGTGGTCGTCAGTTTGCCGCGGCCTTCGAGAATCGAAACTTCCGTTGTCAGAATCGTGCCACCAACTTCAGTCCAGGCCAGACCCGTCGTCGAACCAATTTCGTTCTTCTTGTCCCATACAGCGTCGCGGAACTTTTCAGGCCCCAGGAACTCAACGATGTTCGTATCGGTGATCGTAACCTTCTTGAATTCTACTGGCACTGTTTCCATTACTCGCGTTTCAGCTGCCGTCGTTGCAGCCACTTCGACGGCTTCAGCCTTCTTTCGGCCCTTCGCCTTCTTCGGCTTTACTTCTTCTTCCACCACTTCGTTTGGCATCGACATCACAACCGAGCGCACTACTTTGCGGCAGACGTTTCCAACTTCGCGCTCGAGGTTACGCACACCAGACTCACGGGTATAACCGTGAATCAGCGCGCCAAGCCCGGCGTCTTCAAACTCAAGCTGATCTGTCTTCAGGCCATTGCCTTCAAGCTGCTTGGGAACCAAAAACCGCTTGGCAATTTCCAGCTTCTCAAGCTCTGTATAACCCGACAACCGGATCACTTCCATGCGGTCTTGCAACGGCGCAGGAATCGTATGCAACACATTCGCTGTCGCAATAAACAACACGTTTGACAAATCGTATTCTACGTCGAGATAGTGATCCTGGAACGATGTGTTCTGTGCAGGATCGAGCACCTCAAGCATTGCGGCGGATGGATCGCCCCGGAAGTCCATCGACATCTTGTCGATCTCATCCAGCATGATCACCGGATTCTTCGTCCCGGCCTTCTTCATCATCTGAATGATCTGGCCAGGCAGCGCACCGATGTAAGTGCGGCGATGACCACGAATCTCGGCTTCGTCACGAACACCACCAAGCGATAGCCGCACAAACTCACGGCCCGTCGCCTTGGCAATCGACATTCCCAGAGAAGTTTTTCCCACTCCAGGGTGGCCGACAAAGCACAGAATTGAACCCTTAGGCTTCTCCACCAACCTGCGTACTGCCAGGAATTCGAGAATACGTTCTTTGATCTTGTCAAGGCCATAGTGATCGTTCTCAAGCACCTGCTTGGCATAGTTCAGATCACGAATTTCCTTGGAAGCCTTCTTCCACGGCACGGCCAGCAACCAGTCGAGATAGTTTCGGCTCACGGTCGATTCAGCCGACATCGGAGGCATATTCTCAAGGCGGCGCAATTCGCTCATGGCCTTGTCAAATGCATCCTTCGGCATGCCTGAAGTTTCGATCTTCTTCTTCAGCTCGTCGTATTCGCACTTCTCGCCACGGCCCAGTTCTTTCTGGATCGCCTTGATCTTCTCGTTGAGGTAATATTCTTTTTGCGCCCGTTCCATCTGGCGCTTTACGCGGCCCTGGATCGTGCGGTCTACCTGCAACTTCTCAATTTCGATATCGAGCATTTCGGCCACACGTGTCAGCCGGTCGATCGGATCGAAGATCTCAAGCAATTCCTGCTTCTCTTCGATCGTCAACTGCAGATTCGCGCCAACCGTGTCAGCCAGCTTGCCTGGATCATCGGGGCGGATCGCCGCCACCATCGT
>CAZZGS010000631.1:0-3344 GCA_964653845.1 uncultured Bryobacter sp. | reverse complement strand
CATTCCCGGGCTGGTTGGGAAAGGCTGGAAGGTGGATGTGGTCGCGCTTTCGGACGGTATTCTGGATGTGCGCGGAACGATTGAAGATAACCGCCCCGGTTTCGAATCCGCCTGTGCGATGCTGGGCGTTCGCGAATGCAGACTTCTCGGCTTTAAGGACCAGAAATTCGACATGGTTCCGATGGCGGAGCTTGCGAACGCGGTGGCCACGCTGCGCTTGACGCCAGATCTGATCATCACCCACGTCGAAACCGACCTGAACATGGATCATCGGCTGACTTGCGAGGTCGCAAAAATCATTGGTCGGCCAAAAATAAAACCTGTTTCCATCCTTGGCTGTGAAATTCCGAATACCAGTTTCTGGAATGCCAAGGTCTTTCCGGCAAACTATTACGTTGATGTGAGCGCGCACGTCGATTTGAAAATCGATGCGTTTGCACGCTACACGAACGAGTTGCAGGAGCACCCGCACCCCTGGTCAAGAAGAGGGCTGAAGCTGCTTGCCGAGTATCACGGCATGCAATGTGGATTTCGTTACGCGGAAGCCTTCTCGGTCATTCGGGCGTATGAGGGACGGTTACCGTAGCACGTCCGGAATGCTGGATTGCGTTATCAACAGAGAGTTAAACGCCTATGAACCACAAAGAGAAATACGCAAAGGACGGCTTTGTCGTTTTTGACGGCCTCCTCGACAGGAAGTCGCTGGAGAGTTTGGAATCAACCATTATCGATCGCGCACGCTTCGACCTAGCTAACCTTGGTCACGACGCATCGAAGCTGGGCCCCTACGAGGCTCTCCGCCTTCTCGAGAAAACCTCACGCCTGAGATTCTTCAAGCTATGCACCATGGGAACCTGCATCGGTGGAATATCCATCGCCAGCGCTTCGGCAGTCACTTCCATCGTGGGTGACCTGTTCGAACAGGATCCCTCGAGGCTTTTTTGCTTTCCGCCATCGATCTTCTGGAACGACAAACACGTCACCCGACTTCAGACCAAGTGGCACCAGGAGTCTTCCTATCTGGGCGAATACGATTCCGTTGTTACGCTCTGGACGCCATTGTTTCGCGATCTGAGCGAGGACGATGGTCCGATGATCGTCTGCCGGGGCTCACATGAAAACGGCGGGAAGGCGCTTCCTTACAGCTACAGCAAGGAAGAGGATGGCGTCTCCCAGTTTTCCGTTTCCGACGACATCGCCGCCCGCTACGAACAAGTGCCCTGCGCCATCCGCCGAGGAGACGCCGTGCTGTTTCACAGGTCCCTCATACACAAGACGGGCGACAATCGAAGCGGGATGCCGAGGGCAAGCCTGATCGTCCGGTACTTCAATTTATTCTCCGATCCGGACTACGAACCCACGCTGGGCCGGAACAACAGGACGAACAAGGAAGAGGTTGCCGCGAACGCTTCCCTTCCCTCCTGACCGAGCGACCCATGAAATCACTTGTTCTTACGAGGTGCCCTGCCTGCAATTCAGCAAACATAAAAAGCACCGGGGTCGAGGAAACCTACTACCTGCGTAATCTCGATGCGCGGATAACGACACGGTTTGGCGCCTGCCTCGATTGCGACTTCGCGTTTCAATTGAACCCGCCGACACTGGAACAGCTTGAGCGGTATTACCGTGACAACGGCCAGCTACGTACCGGCCAACTCAACCTGGTCGAAGAACACGTGCACCATGAGCAAGCCCAGTTTATCGCCCAAGCTGCCGACCTCCGGCGCCAGACGGTTCTTGAAATCGGTAGCAGCACGGGAAAGTTCCTGAACTTTCTCCGGACGGTTTACGAGTGCGAAACTTTTTTCGACGAAAAGAACGAGGAAGCCGTAAAGTACCTGCGCCGGTCGGGCCACCGTTCGATTCACGATGAACGGAGAGAGAAAGGGGTGTCCGTACTGGTGCTCAGGCATATCCTTGAACACGTGCCCTCTCCGGTCGACTGGCTCCGTGATCTCCGGCAACTGCTTGCTCCGGATGGAATACTCTTTATCGAAGTGCCCGACTGGAGTCTGCTCGACGACAAAACAAATACCGTCACGTTCGAGCACGTTAGCCATTTTTCCCAGTTCAGCCTGTCGCTGGTTCTCAAGCGCGCGGGCTACATCGTTATTCGGCAGGAGATGACGATCACCCCGGGATATGCAACAGCCGGTGGAGACCGGGTCCTCCGGGTCATCGCCTCTCCCGCGCCGAAGCACCTGGACAAAGGTGTGATTCATGCTTTTGATCAGCATCACTACCGGCGGGTTGGGCGCATTCACGCTTTGGCTGAAAAGCTCGTCAGAGACAGGGTGCGCGATAACAAGCGTGTAGCGTTCTACGGCGCGAGTTGGGGTGCGGAACGCATCTTTCTGAATACGACTATTGGGGCCAGGGAAATCTGCTGCATATTTGACCAAGACACCAAGAAGCAGAATGGGGATTTTTACGGCATTCCCGTCAACGCGCCCCAGCGGGTGACTGAAATCGCGCCCGACACGGTTTTTATATTCACGTCGCACGCACAGGAAGTTAAGCGCAACTTGCTCGAACTTGGTTATCACGGCGAGTTGATCAGTCGATCCGATCTTGAACTTCTCTGATATTTTGGGGAGCACCTTTAGTATGTCTGCCACGGATGAATAAGGGCGATCCGGTTTCCCTGCAGCGCCGCGCACGCCGCTTCTTCTGCCTAATTTGACTTCACGTCTCCAGACTGTTCCTCTAGTGGCCTCTTTTGGGTAACTCGACCAACCTAATGCTCAACAGCTATCGAAATGCAGAAGCAATTCGCTTTCTCGCTAGTCAAGTCGATACGGACGAGGCCGGTACATCTTCTCACTGGCGGAAGATGCATAGCGATTTTAAGTATCACGACGGGAACTTCTATGGGCTCCAAGGCTTTGGCACTTTGACCCCCCGATCCAGATGGCTAAACGCAGCAGTACATTCATTGCTCCAGCGACGGTGGCGCAAGTTTGGCGAGGGCATGAATGATTTTCATAGCCTCGACAAGATTTGTCGCGGCATCGCGTACGATCAAGGCCGCGTTTATGACCTCGATATGCTGCGACAGGTTCTGACTTTGACATGGCTCAAGCAGAAGCTTGCGCATTTATTATCTACAGAATCTATTATTGTCGTCATTGGCGATGGCTTTGGAACTTTTTCCTCACTCCTGCTTAACGCGTTTCCAAATACCCGTGTCATTGCGGTCAACCTCGTCAAGACGCTCCTTGTCGATATCGTTTACGTTTTGAAGGCTTTGCCGAACGTGGGCGTGACACTGGCGACCAATTCAGACGGGAAGAAGTGGTCCCGCAAATCTGAACAGCGTTATAAGTGGAAACTCCGGGCTTAAC
>CAZZGS010000630.1:0-3347 GCA_964653845.1 uncultured Bryobacter sp. | reverse complement strand
ATCCAAATCAAAGCGAGCGGCGAAAACGGCAACACTCGAAAAAAACAAGAGAGAGCGCAAATTCATACGGGATAGTCTACTAGGTAATGCTCTCCCGCCGACAGCTCCTGGCCGCGCCAGCAATCCTCGCCGCTGCTCCCAGTCCAACAAGACTGCTCACCCTCAACGAAGACGCCAACCACTTCTTCGTCAACCGCCGCAAGCAGCGCCTCACCAGAGAGTCCATCCGTCAATGGGTCGATCCATACGCCAACACCCAGGTCGCCGAACTCGTCCTCAACGTCAACGCCATGCGCTCCAGCTTCCCCTCCAAGCACCGCGAAGCCTGGTGGACCGGCTTTGACCCCGCAAGCGGTGCCCAGCAACCCTTCCTCAAACCTCTCTCCGAATCAGCCCGCCAAACCTGGTACGAATGGATTCGCTGCGCATGGCAGATGAACGAAGACAAGCTCGATCTCTACGAGATCTGGATCCCCGAAATCCGCCGCCAGAAGATGTCCCCCTGGATCAGCGTCCGCATGAACGACCTCCACGAAGTCGACAAAGAGGACCACCCCATGCACACGGCCTTCTGGCGAGACAACAAGCAATACCGCCGCGTCCCCTACCGGGGAGAGCAACGGGATAAAGCCCTCGACTACAGCCAGAAGGCAGTCCGCGACTATTACTTCCGCTACATCGAAGAAGTCTGCGAGCGCTACGATTTCGATACGCTGGAACTCGACTGGATGCGCTTCGGCTTCAACTTCCGTCCCGGCCACGAAGACCCGAAGATCCTCACCGTCTACCACACCGAAGTTCGCAAACTCCTAAACCTCTGGCAACGCAAAAGAGGCCACAAAATCGGCTTGGCCGTAAGAGTCCCCTCAACACCAAGAACCTCAAAGCGCCTCGGAATGGACGCCGAAGCCTGGGCCCAACTCAACCTGGTCAACTACGTCACCCCAACCAACTTCTGGCGCACGGTCGACAACAACATGCCCATTGACGAGTGGCGCAAGCTCCTACCCAAATCAACTACACTAGCCGCCGGCCTTGAGCTAGGCTGCAACGCGTTTCAAGGCTCCACTGGAACTGGCAACAAAGCCTACCAGTCAAACTCGATTGAAACAGCAAGAGGCTCAGCCATAGCCTACCTCCACATGGGAGCAAGCAAAATCTATTTGTTCAACTACATGGATTCCGACACAGCGCTAGACGACAACACCAAATACTCCGAACTCCTGACCCAATTGACAGATCCAACCAAACCCCGCCGCCACGTAGTGACATACAAAGACACCTGGGCCCCCGGCGAAGTCCCCAACCACGCCCTGCCGGTCAAACTCGAACCCAACACTTGGAGAGCCTTCCGCCTTCTAACCGGCCCCAATCCAAGCAACGCAAAAGTCCGCCTCGGCCTCACCAACCCAAGTGTGAAGGTCCGAGTTAACAACGCGGAAACCAGCCCGGGCCAACAAATCGAACTCGTCCACCCCGGCCCCAACACAAACGTTTACGAATACAGCGTCCCCGCAAACACGCTAGAGCAAGGCGAAACCGTAATCGAAGTCACCGCCCAGGCAGCAACAAGAATTGAGTGGGTCGAGTTAGCGACCTAGTCAAACCCGCAACACCCGAAACTCATCTCCCTCGGCATGATACTCAAGCACCTTCCCGTGCTCGATATCATAGACCCAACCCGCAATCTCAAGCTTCCCGGCCGCAAGCGCCCGCGCCACACTCGGGTAAGTCCTCAAGTGCTCAAGCTGCACCACAACATTGCGCTCGGTGATCTCCTGCAACTGCCGCTCCTCCGGCAATTTCTTCGCCATCGCCCTCTTTCGAGCATCCTTCCCATTCACCAGCCAATTCTTCACACACTTCAGTTCCTCCGCCGCCTCCGGATGCCAAACCGCCTTCATCGCCCCACAATCCGTATGCCCGCAAATGATGATGTTTCGTATATGCAACACCTCAAGGGCATACTCAATCCCCGCCGCCTCACTCGCGTTCTCCCCATGAAAGGGCGGAATAAAATTCCCCGCGTTCCGGTCCACAAACAATTGCCCCGGCTCGGTCTGCACAATCAGTGACGGCTCCACCCGTGAATCCGCGCAAGTGATAAACAAAGCCTGCGGCGACTGCCCCTTCGCCAACTTCTGAAACAGCGCCTTCTTATGCGGATACACATGCCGCTGAAACTTTACTACCCCAAGTCGAAGATCATGCATAGAACCCTTCCCACTCCTCACATTCAATATTAAGCGCCGACCTTAAGGCCATCCGTAGGTCAGCGAGTTTAGCCCCGCCAAGCTGTCCAACATAATTTGTCAATAGACTCTTGGACAGACTCATCAGCTCATCGCACTGGATGCCACTTTCATGCTTGAGACCCTCAGCAACCCCGACGTTCACCTGAGTGCTAAGTCCTGAAAACCGACTATAAACAGGAGCGCAAATAACAGTAGAAAATCGTGAGGCTACAACAATGTCTCGACTCACAACCACATAGACTCTCTGCCGCTTTGGATCTTCAGAGGCACCCCTTTTAACCAGATACAACTGTCCGCGCTGAATCATGAAACTACTCGGGAATAGCTTGAAACTTTAACGCATCCATAGCCTCTGCGTTCAGATACTCAATCTCTCGCTCGTAAATTTCGGCATCGCGTTTCTCACGTTCTGCTCTGTCCAAGCGAGCCAAGTATTGCCGGGCTGCTCTCTCGAGAAATTCCGATCGGTTCTCATCCATCTTGTCAATTGCAGCCAGTACATCTTCCGGCAAAGTCACAGAAGTCGTCACGCGCATATTACTTTTATACCACCGCGAAACCCCACACCTAACCGCGATAAACTATCGAGAACCATGCGCAGCGCCTCAATCGTCCTTCTCGCCGCCACCCTCCTCCCTGCCGCCAATCCAGAAATCCTCTGGGATAAATTCGGCGTCCCCCACATCTTCGCTAAAACCACCGAAGACATGTTCTACGCCCACGGCTACGCGCAAATGCAAAATCAGGCCGACCTCCTCCTCAGCCTCTACGGCGAATCCCGTGGCCGCGGCGCCGAATACTGGGGCGAAGACAAGCTGGCCCTTGACCGCTGGATCCACACCAACGGCGTCCCCGCCCGTGCTCGCGAATGGTATGCCGCCCAAACTCCCGAATTCCGCAAGAACATCGACGCCTTCGCCCGTGGCATCAACGCTCACGCCAAGGCCCACCCCAACCACGTCAGCCCACAGTATCGTCAAGTCCTCCCCGTCAGCGGCACCGACGTCGTCGGCCACACCCTCCGTGCAGTCCACTACATGTACATGGGTTCGATGAATCGTATGCGCACCGAGATCGCGCCCCTTCTAAGCC
>CAZZGS010000629.1:0-3350 GCA_964653845.1 uncultured Bryobacter sp. | reverse complement strand
TGAGTCGTCTGCAGTGCGTCGCCGGCTCTTCGAGTTGATCGAAGCCACCGGCGCCGATGCCTCCCGCATCAACCAGGAGATGGAGAAACTCTCTCTCTACGCCAAACCCGGCGAAACCATCACCCACGACACAATCACCGCGCTGGTGCCCAATGCCAGGGCGGCCAACATCTTTGGCCTCGTTGCCGCCATTGGCCGGGGCGACCGGGCAAAAAGCTTGGACATCCTAGATACTTTGATTCGGGAAGGGGAATATCTGCCGATCGCGCTGGCGTTTCTGGCGACACAATTTCGATTGGCGCTAGCGGCACACGAGGCAAAAGTGAAGGGTTCGATGCAGATACAGGGGCACTTCAGCAAATTGGGCACAGCGATGTGGAAAGCGCGTGCCGAACAGGTGGAGCAGACGATGTCAGCCTTCGCACCCGGCCGCCTTAAGCGCGCGATACTGCTGGTGTATGCAGCCGATCAGGCGCTTAGAGACACTCGTCCTGATGACAAGACGGTGATGGAAGACTTCGTTTGGAAGGTAACTTCGAAGGAAGGCTAATTAAGCAGCAATTGCTTTCAGGCGGCGTGAGAGACGGCTCTTGTAACGCGCGGCTGTGTTCTTCTTGATAACGCCCCATTTTGCGCCACGATCCACGATCGAGAAGACTGCCGTGAGCTGCTTGATAGCTTCTCCGTGATTCTTTTCGGCCAGGAGCTTGCGCATAATCTTTATTGCGCCCTTGATGCGGCTGCGCCGTGCCCGATTCGCCGCTGTGCGCCGCTCGGTGATACGGACGCGTTTGATAGATGTAACTGTATTCGCCATGCTAAACCATTAACCAAAATAACACAGAGATCAGCCTCTGCGCCAGCGGTTCAGCCCAATCGCACAACAACAACCCCAATTGTCAGCCATGTCGATGGCTCAGGCACCGGTGCAAATGGTTCACCCAGCGCCGCCGTACCCGTCACGGTAAGCGTATATTCACCCTGATGCCGGGTTGGGGAATTCAAAGAACCCGTTGAATAGAAGCTATCCACCCCATCGTAACAGGTCCCCGGATTCAGCTTGGCAATCGTGAACATGTCTGCGTCGCCCTCATTCCCGGCATCAGACCCAACAAAAACTCCGGTGCCCAAACCCGTATTGCCGATCGCATTTCCATTTGAAAGATATAGGGCAACGTCAAAACCACTCCCAACAGCAGGCGTTGCAGTGAACGTCAACGTTCCAGGATTAACAACAAGGAAAAGATAGAAAACATCGTCCCCCGGGACGGTCACGAAATTCGAAACCCCACTCGGCAATGTGTTTATCTGACTCGTTTTCCCGACAGTTGTATCGGTGTTTGAATAGTTGAGCGAGAGGATCGTATGCGTCGGCTGAATCGTCCCTGCATAGCCGGACGTGGCGAGCACGCCAACCAGCATAAAAACCAATCTGAAACATCTTGCGTCGAATATGATTTTGGGGCACGGTCAGCTTCATTTTAGGACTAATGACCCGGTACGACATGCCTTTCCCACCCTCCTGCTCGCTATCATGGTGATTTAAGCCATGTCCGACTCCCTAATCATCGCGAATCGTGAATTTCGTTCCCGCCTCTTGATTGGTACCGGCAAGTACCGCAGCTTCGCTGAAATGCAGCAATGCCACACTGCCTCTGGTGCTGAAGTTGTCACCGTGGCCGTCCGCCGCGTCGAACTCGACCGCTCTCAGGAAAGCCTCCTTAACTACATCGACCCGCAGCACTACTTCCTGCTCCCCAACACCGCTGCCTGCTACACCGCCGAAGACGCCATCCGCACCGCCCGCCTCGGCCGCGAAGTCGGCCTCTCTGATTGGGTCAAACTCGAAGTCATCGGCGACCAGAAGACCCTTTACCCCGACGTTATCGGCCTCATCGAAGCTACCAAAGTGCTCGTCAAGGAAGGCTTCACTGTTCTGCCCTACACCAACGATGACCTGATCGTAGCCCGCAAACTGATCGACGCAGGCGCTGCTGCGGTGATGCCGATGGGAGCCCCAATCGGCTCCGGGCTCGGCATTCAGAACGTCGCCAACCTACGCATCCTCCGCGAGATGATCACTGAAGTGCCATTGATCGTTGACGCCGGCGTAGGCACGGCCAGCGATGCAGCAATTGCGATGGAGCTAGGCTACGATGGCGTCCTCTTAAACACGGCAGTAGCCGAAGCCTCGGACAGCATCAAGATGGCCGAAGCGATGAAGCACGCCGTCATCGCCGGTCGCCTCGCCTTCCTTGGTGGCCGCATGCCCAAGCGACTTTACGCCTCAGCCAGCAGCCCGCTCACTGGCCTCGTTCGTTAACTTGAAGTCTTAAATGCGGTGAAAGCCGCGCAAAATATCGCGCGTCGAATACCGTAGAGCAATTGGCCTCCCGTGCGGGCAGGCCATTGGATACTCACACTTGGCTAACTCCGCCAGCAGGTATTCCATCTTCTGCTGATCGAGTGGCGTGTTGATCTTGATCGCAGCCTGGCAGGAAATGCTGGCCGCAATATTCCGCCGCAAGTCCTCGACAGAAGACTTTCGCAACTCCGTCTCAGAGATATCAAGAATCTCGAAAATCACCTTCTCGATATCGGCCGGCCCCAATCCCGCAGGTGCCGCCTGAATGGCCACCGTACGATTTCCGAACGGCTCGGTCTCAAATCCTGCCCGGGCAAGTTCATCAGCAATGCGCGCATATTCCAGTTGCTGGCCTACCGTTAACTCCATCACCATCGGCATCAACAGCCGCTGCTGCTGCGCCTCGCGCTTGGCAAAACGCCGCAACACCTGCTCAAACAGAATCCGCTCATGCGCCACATGCTGATCGATAATCCACAACCCGTCGCGCCCTGCAGCAATGATGAAGCTGTTGTGGATCTGCCCCAACGGCCGCAAATCACCGAGCGAGCCCATACTCTCGTACTCGTTCATCGACGCTACACCTGGCGGCAAAGGTCCATGCGTGTCGGGGATCCGCATCCGGGCCGGCGGCGCATCGCTGAAGTCAAAACGCTGCGGCGGTCCCTGCGGCATCTCGAGGCGCATCAGCGGCACCTCATGCGGCAGTGCCTCGCGCTCAACCGGCACCAGCGGGTCATACAGATCCGGCGCGGCATTTTCGATCCTCTGCGTAAACTCGCTAAACGGCATCCCCGCCGCTGGCTGAATAGGCGACACCGGCAACGGCATACTTGACACCGGCTTCGACTCCATCAGCTTCCCCCGTACCGCATCGCGAACAAAGTCATGCACAAAAGAGCTATGCCTGAAGCGCACCTCAGTCTTTGAAGGATGCACATTTACATCCACCCCGCCAAAGTCGCAATCGAGAAAGAGCAACGCA